>JAICEP010000582.1 GCA_025924095.1 Sorangium sp. | reverse complement strand
TCCGTGCGGTCGATCCAGAAGTCCGACAGGTACACCTCGTGCGGTACGAGCTCGTTCGCGAAGCTCGCCTCGGTCTCGTCGACGCACAGATCGCCGCCCGGCTCGAGCTTGCAGAGCGTCACCGCGTGCGCGATCTCGATCTCGCTCGATCCCATCGTGAAGCTGCCCGCGCGCACAAGGACCGCAGGTGGGCCGGGCGCGCGCAGCGCGACGACGCTCGCGGGCGAGCGCGGGCCGCCGGCGCCCGCCGGGAGCGCGGCCTCCGCGCTCGCCGGGAGGCGCGGGGCGCGCCGCGCGCGGGAGGGGGGAGGGGCAGCCACGCCGATCATGGAGACTGCGAAAATCGAGGCCAGCGTGGCCAGCGTAAAGAGAGCCGCCGGACGCATGTCGGAGGCGTAGCATGCTCCAGGCTTGCGGACTGTTTCCGCCTGCTCCGACCGCGCTTCACTGCGCCCGAGGCGGCACCGCGCCCGAGGCGACGCGGTCCGTCGTCTGGGACGTCTTGGGCCCGGCGCGCGGCGCGCGACGCCGCGTCGCGCGCTCGACGCGGCGTCGCGCGTCATGCGCGAAGGTGAGCGCGACGCGCCGCAAAAGTGCGCCGAGCGCCGAGGAGCGATAGACTCGAGGGGCTCGATGTCAACCCTTATGGACAACGCGAACACGATGAGCGCGGAGCTCGACGCCGCGGTGATCGAAGAGCTGCATGAGGCGCTCGAGAGCGGAGAGCTCGTGCTCTTCGTGGGGGGAGGCATCTCGGCCGCGGCCGGGCTGCCGACGTGGCGCCAGCTCGTCGACCTGCTCGTCGAGAGGGTGCGAGAGCAGGTCGGCGACGACGTCGTGACCGCCGAGGTCGCGTCGCTCGCGCGATCGCAGCGCTACAGCGAGGCGCTCGCCGCGGCGGAGCACGCCCTCGGCGCGGCGGAGTTCAACGCGTTCGTCGAGGACGCGCTCGACGACGAGGGGCTCGAGCCGCCGCGCATCGCGCTCGCGATCGCCGCGCTGCGGGACAAGCTGCGCGCGGTGCTCACCACGAACCTCAACCACCTGCTCGAGCGGGCCTTCGGCATCGAGTGGGACACCATGTGGCGCGTCACCGACGAGGCCGCGTGGCGGCGGCGGTTCATCCTCAAGCTGCACGGCACGCTGAAGGAGCCGGGCAGCTGGGTGTTCGAGCGCGAGCGCTTCCTCGCGTCGATCGCGGCCCCCGACGTGCGCAGGTCGCTCACGGCCGTGCTCTCGAAGTGCCCCGTGCTCTTCATCGGATTCGGGCGCGCCGACAACAACTTCGACGAGATGCTGTCGGACATCCACGCGCTCTCGGGCAGCTCGCCGCCGCCCCGCTTCGTCATCGTCCCGAGCGCGAGCCTGACGCCGTACCGCCGCGCGACGCTCGTGGACATGGGGTTCCTGCTCCTGCCCTACGACACCGCCGACGGCAGCCACGACAGGGCGCTCGCGATCCTCGAGCGCATGAGCGCGCCCCGCCCGCGCGCGGCGCCGCTCCGCTCCCGCTCGATCGTCCCGCCGCCGATCCCCGACCTGGAGCTCCCGCCGTCGTCGTCGCCGCTCGGCTTCCCGGCGTACGATCTCCCGCCCGACCCGGCCGCGTACGACGACACGGTCACCGTGTCGGGGGCGCTCGACTCTCCGCGGCGCGACCGGGTGTCCGAGCCTCCGGCGAGCCCCATCGAGGTGTTCTTCTCGTACTCGGAGAGCAACCGCGAGCTGCGCGACAAGCTCGAGACGCACCTCGCCATCCTCAAGCGCAAGGGCGTCATCCGCGGCTGGCACGACGGCGAGATCGGCGCCGGCGAGGAGCGCGACAGGACGCTCGCCGAGCACCTCGAGACCGCGAGGGTCGTCCTCCTGCTCATCAGCGCCGATTTTCTCGCGTCGGACTTCTGTTACGACGTCGAGATGCAGAAGGCGATCGATCGTCACGAGCGGGGTGAGGCGCGCGTCATCCCGGTCATCCTCGACGCCTGTGACTGGGAGGGCGCGCCCTTCGGCAAGCTGGCCAGCCTGCCGCGGGGCGGGCGTCCGGTGACGAGCTGGGTCAACCAGAGCGAGGCCTTCACCGACATCGCCAAGGGCATCCGAAAGCAGGTCGAGCAGCTCACTCAAAACCCCCCGTAGGCTCACCGAGCACCGGCGCCCAGCCGGTGAGCCAATCAGAGGTGCCACCGCCGCCCGGGATCTGGAGCGTCCCCGCGTGGAGCAGCCGGAACCTGGCCGCGCGCGAGGATCTGCTCGCCGAGATCGGCGCCATGCTCGCGAGGCGCGGCATGGCGCCGCTCTGCGGGCTCGGCGGCACCGGCAAGACCAAGCTCGCGATCGAGTACGCGTACCGCAACGCGAGCGCCTACGACACGGTCTTCCTGATCGACGGCCAGAGCCCGGCGACGATGGACGCCGCCTTCATGGCGCTCGCCGCCGAGCTGCGGCTGCCCGATCACGAGCAGCTGGATCCGGCGCGCGCGGTCGCGGCGGTGCGCAACAGGCTCGGGCGTCGCGGGCGCTGGCTCCTCTTCTTCGACAGCGTGCGCGACCCGAGCGAGGTCGAGCCCTACGTTCCGAGCGTCTCGCAGGGAGGCCACATCCTCACGACGTCGCAGAATCCGATCTGGCGCGGGCTCACGACGGTGACCGTCCGCGGCATCGAGCGCGCCGAGTCGGTGAGCTTCCTGCTGCGGCGCACGGGCGAGACCGACGCGGAGTCGGCCGACGCGCTCGCCGAGGAGCTCGGCGACCTGCCGCTCGCCCTGGCGCAAGCCGGGGCGTACATCGAGGAGACCGGGCGCCCGCTCGCGGAGTACCTCGCGCTGTTCCGCCAGCGACCGGCCGCGCTCCTGGAGCGCCCGGTCAGCTTCCCGGTGACGGTCGCGACCGCGTGGGAGAGCGCGCTCGCCGCGGTGTTCAGCCACCAGGCCGCGGCGGAGCTCCTCAGCCTCTGCTCATTCCTGCCGATGGACGCGATCCCGCGGCGGGCGCTGAACGAGTACGACCCGCTCGCGCTCGACGACGCGATCGCGATGCTGCGGCTGCACTCGCTGATCGAGGTGCGACCGCACGCGCTCAGCGTTCATCGTCTCGTAAAAATCGTCGTCCGCAACCAGCTGCGACGGGACGATCGGCGGCAATGGATGGAAGCGGCGCGCCGCATCGTCCAGGCTTCCGGCAGGTTCTTCCCCAGCACGGAAGAGGAACGCGAAGGTAGGACGGAGCCGGATTTGGGGTAAGGCAAACCCCCGAAGCAGCCATGGAGGTTCGACCCGCATGTATCCGCCGAGAGCGTCATATACCGTCTCTTCCTGGGTCTTTCCCGACCGCGTATTCTCGTTGCGCTTCAGGTCCGTCGTGAGACCTTAAGGCCCGCGAGAGGAACTATGGTTGCCTTGGCGACGAGCCCCGCCGATGTGTTCTTCTCCTACTCCCCGAGGGATGAGGACCTGCGGCCCAAGCTCGAGACGCACCTCGACGCGCTCAAACGGCAGGGGGTCATCCGGACGTACCAGGGCTTCGCGCTCGGCGGGGGGAGGGAGCGGCGAGAGGCGTTCGCGGCGAGGCTGCGCGACGCCCGGGTCGTGCTGCTGCTCGTGAGCGCGGACTTCCTCAACGCCGACGCGTGGCTCTCGCCGGAGATCCGGGAAGCGATCGCCCGGCACGAGGCGGGGGAATGTCGTGTCATCCCCGTCGTCCTGCGGCCCTGCGCCTGGGAGAAGACGGTGCTCGGCAAGCTGCAGCCGCTGCCCAACCGCGCGCGGCCCGTGACGAGCTACCCCAACCAGAGCGAGGCCTTCACCGAGATCGCGAAGGGGATACGGAGCGCCGTCCGCGAGACGGAGCCGCCGACGCAGCGGCCGCCCCCCCGGCGACAGTCGAGCTCGCCCGACGCCGAGCCGCACATCAAGAAGCTGCCGCCGCGCAACCCGAGCTTCACCGGGCGCGACCAGCTCCTCGACGAGCTGCGGAGCGCGCTCACGACGGGCGGGCCCGCGGCGCTCACGCAGGCCATCAGCGGCCTCGGCGGGATCGGCAAGACGCAGCTCGCCGCGGAGTACGCGCACCGGTACGCGAGCCAGTACAACGTCGTCTGGTGGGTCCGCGCCGAGGAGCCGGCCACGACGGCCGAGGACTTCGCCCGCCTGGCCGCGGCGCTCGGCTTGCCGGAGCAGCACGAGGCCGACCAGCGGATCGCGATCGAGGCGGTCCGGTCGTGGCTGTCGCGCAACGACAAGTGGCTCGTCGTCTTCGACAACGTCAACGACCCGCGGGACGTCGCCCCATACCTCCCGCACCCGCGCACCGGGCACATCCTGATCACCTCGCGCAACCCGAGCTTTCGCGGCATCGCCACGCCGCTCACCGTGCCGGCGCTCGATCGCGCCGACTCGGTGAAGTTCCTGCTCGATCGGACCGGGCAGAGCGACGAGCGCGCCGCGGAGAAGCTCGCCGAGACGCTCGGCGGTCTGCCGCTCGCGCTGGTGCAGGCGGCGGCGACCATCAAGGAGACGAGGTCCTCGATCGCGACCTACCACGCGGTCTTCGGCGATCATCAGCGCGAGCTGTTGCTCCGCGGCGTGCCGATGGATTACCCGACGCCGGTCGCCACCACCTGGGGCCTCGCGTTCCAGGAGGCGCAGCGCTTCTCGCCCGTCGCCGTCGATCTCCTGAGCCTCTGCGCGTTCCTCGCGCCCGACGACATCCCGCGCGAGGGCCTCGCCGACGCCGCGCCGCACCTGCCGCCGGCGCTCGCGGAGGCGCTGAGCGATCCGCTGATGCTCGACGAGGCGGTCGCCGCGCTCCGCCGCTACTCGTTCATCGACGTGCACGAGGGCGCGCTCTCGGTGCACCGGCTCGTCCAGGCGGTGGTCCGTGATCGCCTCTCGCCTCAGGACCGGCGGATGTGGGCCGAGGCGGCGGTCCGCCTCGTCGATCACGCGTTCCCCGAGAGCAGCGACGACGTGGAGACGTGGCCCTTTTGCGCCCGCTGGCTGCCGCACGCGCTCGCCGCGGCGAGCCAGTCCGAGGCCTACGACGTCGCGAAGGAGGTGCGCGGCCGCCTCCTCGTCCGGTTCGCCGTCTACCTGCAGGGGCGCGCGGCGTTCGTGGAGGCGAAAGGGTACCTGGAGCGGGCGCTCGCGCTCCACGAGGCGGCGTTCGGCCACGACGACCCGAAGGTCGCGGCCGTGCTGCGCAGCCTCGGCAGCGTCCTGCACGACCTCGGCGACCTCGGCGGCGCGCGGGCCCACCTGGAGCGCGCGCTGGCGATCGACATCGCGAGCTTTGGCGCCGACCACCCGGACGTCGCGCGCGGCGTGAACGACCTCGGCAGCGTGCGCATGGAGCTGGGCGATCTGCCGGGCGCGCGCG
>JAICEP010000581.1 GCA_025924095.1 Sorangium sp. | reverse complement strand
GGTCTACGACCGCAGCGCCGAGGCGATCTGCAACCAGATCCTCGGCCGCCTGCCGGCCGACGACCCGGACTCCGCGGTCTGGGACAACCGCCGCAAGCGCTCCTGATCCTCGGAGACACCGGCAACCGCCTCACGCCGCCGGCTCGCCCCCGAACACCTCGCTCGCCAGCGCCTCCACCGCCATGCGCACCGCCTCGTCGCTCGTGTGGCGCACCCGGAAGCCCAGCGCCGCCAGCTTGCCCGGATCCATCCGCGAGACCGGCACGTCGCCGGGCCACCCGCGCTCGCCGCCCTGATACCGGATCACCGCGTCGGGATAGGGCGACGCCGCCACGCACAGCTCCGCGATGCGGGAGACGCCGGTCGCGTCCTCGGGCGCGAGGTTGAAGAGGTTCAGCCGCTCTCCGGCCCGGTCGAAGCCGAACAGGATGCCCTCCGCGCAGTCCCGGACATCGAGGTACGGCTTCGACTGGCGCCCGTCGCCGAGCACCTCGAGCTCCGTCCGAAGGGCGCGCAGCTTCTTCAGGAAATCGAGCGCCGCGCCGTGCGTACCGCGCGGCCCGACCACGTTGCCGAAGCGGTAGATCCACGCGGTGAGGCCGAAGCACTCGACATAGGCGCTGATGAGCGCCTCGCCCGCGAGCTTGCTCGCGCCGTAGAGCGAGATCGGCAAGGCGCCGAGATCGCCCTCCGCGCACCGCCGCGCCGTGTCGCCGTAGACCGTCCCGGAGGACGAGAAGATCAGCCGGCCCACCCCCGCGCGGCGCATCGCCTCGAGCACGTTGTACGTCGCGATCGTCCCCTGATCGAGGTCGAGCCGCGTCCGCGCGAGCCCCCAGCGCGCCTCCGGGTTCGCCGCGAGGTGCACGACGAGGTCGTGGCCCGCCATGGCCTCGGTGAGGCGATCCAGATCGAGGGCGTCCGCCTCGACGAGCGTCGCGCGCCCGGAGGCGAGGTGCGAGGCGACGAACGCGCGGCGCCCGACCGAGAGGTTGTCGTACAGCGTCACGGGGCCGCGCTCGACAAGGCGATCCGTGAGGTGGCTCCCGATGAACCCGGCGCCGCCGACGACGAACGACCTGAGCCCGGTCATCGCCCGCCTCCCGCGGCCAGGCGCTCGACCCGCGCCGCGAACTGCAGGCGATCCTGCGTCACGAGACGGAAGGGCATGTCGTGGATCCTGAGCGGCCAGTCGAGGCCGGTGATGCGCCCGCCCGCGCCGCGCACGAGCTCGGCGAGCTCGCCCGGCGTGAAGTAGGTGCCGCGCACCTCGACGCCCGGCGCGGCGTTCCCGACGAGATCCATCCAGAGCAGGACCTTCTCCGAGACCGGGCCGAACCGGAAGTGATCCTTGAGCGCGACGACGCGCGACGCGACCCGGAGCGCCTCCGCGAGCAGCGCGCCGGGGCGCGCGCAGTGGTGCAGCACGTCGGAGAGGAGCACCGCCTCGAACGCCCCGTCGGGGAAGGGGAGGCGCTCGCCGTCGTACGCGACGACCGGCAGCGCCGCCCCGGGGCGCGCCTTCACGTCCACGCCGACGACGCGCTGCGCGCCCACCCGGCGCGCGACCTCGAGCGCGACCGTGCCGTCGCCCGCGCCCACGTCGAGCAGCGACGCCGCGCGGCCCACCTGCGCGGCCAGCGCCCGCGCGACGCGGCCCACGCGAGGCACGTGGACCAGGTGATGGTGCAAGGAGAACAAGCCGCGCGCGAGGACCGTCATTCCACATCCGAGCTCCGGCGCGCGGGGGAGCCGGGAGGCCGTGGCCAGACAGGACAGCGGTGAGATCGCGAAAACAACACCTCTCCAGGACGACCGGCAAGGTGCCCTGGACTCCGGGGCTGGCGCGCTCCCGCGGCGGCGACAGAGGCCGACGGCGCGTATCTCATTATGCCCGAACCGAAAGGAGAGCTGCCGTGAAACAGCCACTCTTCCAGGGTCTACGACAATGACGTCGTGAGGCGCGCTCCCAGAGCCGTTCTCGCCCCGCTCGCGCTTGACCGATTCGCGCCATCGAACATAGCTGACTCGATGATCGGCACGCGCGGAAAAGGGCTCATGAAAGCTGGTGTGCGCTGGTTCGGTCTGGCCTCCATCTACATCGCTCTTTCAGGGTGCAGCGGAGAGTCTGGAGGCGAGGCGACGGGCCAGAACACCGCCCCTCCGGACGGCGCAGAGGCGGGCGAGGCGACGTTCGCGCCGGATGAGCCGACGGAGCTCTGGTTCGTGGAGCTCGAGCGCGCGCCGGCCGCGAGGAGCGGCGGGGGGGCGCGCGTCAAAGGCCTCGCGGGCGAGGAGCGGGAGCGCTTCCGGCGCGCGGCCGAAGAGCGCGGGCTCCGGTACAGAGTACGATTCTCGTTCGAGGAGCTGTGGAACGGCCTCTCCGTCCGCGTCGCGCGCGGGGGCTCCGCCGCGCTCTCCGAGATGCCCGGGGTCAAGGCCGTCTACCCCGTCGTGCCGGTGGAGCTCGACACGACGCGCGCCGTGACCTCGGTCGACCCGGACCTCGCCGTCGCGAGCGACATGTCGGGCGCCGACCTCGTGCGCCGCGACCTCGGCGTGACCGGCGCGGACATCCGCGTCGGCGTGATCGACAGCGGCGTCGACTACCATCACCCCGATCTCGGCGGCTGCTTCGGGCCGGGCTGCCGCGTGGCGTTCGGCCACGATTTCGTCGGCGACGACTTCGTCGCCGGCGACGCGAGCAAGCAGCCGGCGCCCGACGGCGACCCCGACGATTGCCTGGGCCACGGCACGCACGTCGCCGGCATCATCGGGGCGAACGGGATCGTGCAGGGCGTGGCGCCGGACGTGACCTTCGGCGCCTACCGCGTGTTCGGCTGCCGCGGCGGCTCGCGCTCCGACATCATCGTCAAGGCCATGGAGCGGGCCGCCGACGACGGGATGCACGTCGTCAACATCAGCATCGGAACGCCGTTCCAGTGGCCGGACTACCCGACGGCGACCGCGGCGAACGCGCTCGTCGCGCGCGGCGTCGTGGTCGTCGCGTCGATCGGCAACAGCGGCGAGAAGGGGCTCAGGGCCGCGGGCGCGCCCGGCGTGGGCGAGGCGGTCATCGGCACCGCGTCCGTCGACGGCACCCGCGTGACCCGCCTGTCGTTCACCGTGGCGCCTGGCGGCGCGGCGATCGGCTATGCGCGCGCGGTCGGGAGCCCGCCCCCGCCGCTCGCGGGGAGCGCCTCGCTGGAGCGTACCGGGACGCCCACCAGCGCGCGCGACGCCTGCGACGAGCTCCCCGCGGGCAGCCTCGCAGGCAAGATCGCGCTCGTCCGGCGCGGCGGCTGCCCCTTCCACCAGAAGGCCGCGCGCGCGCAGGCCGCAGGCGCGGCTGGCGTCGTGATCTACGACGACAGGGCCGGGGTGATGAGCCCGTCGGTCGAGGCGGGCGGCTCGATCACCATCCCCGTCGTGGGGATCGCGCAGGCCGACGGCGAGCTGCTCAACGCGCGCCTCGACGCGGGGCCGCTGACCCACAGCTGGACCGACCGGGCCGTGGCCGCGGAGAGCAGCACCGCGGGCCTCATCTCCGGCTTCAGCTCGCACGGCCTGAGCGCGACGCTCTCCTTCAAGCCGGACCTCGCCGCGCCCGGCGGGGCGATCTACTCGACGATCCCGGTCGAGCAAGGCTCGTACGACACGCTCAGCGGCACGTCGATGGCGGCGCCGCACGTGGCGGGAGCCGTCGCGCTCCTGCTCGACGCGCGCCCGGAGCTCTCCGCGCCGCGCGTGCGCGACGTCCTGCAGAACAGCGCCGTCCCCGCGCCGTGGAGCGGCGATCTGAGCGCCGGGGTGCCCGAGAGCGCGCACCGGCAGGGGGCGGGGGTGATCCGCGTCGACCGGTCGATCCGCGCGAGCACCGTGATCAGCCCCGGCAAGCTCGCGCTCGGCGAGAGCGAGGCCGGCCCCGCAGCGCGCACGCTGACGCTCGAGAACGCGAGCGGGCACGACGTCACTTACGACCTGTCGCACGCGCCGGCTGCGTGCGCGACCGGGCGCGATCACTGGAGGCCGGCGAGCGCGACGACCGGCGCCGCGCGCGTCGACTTCGGCGCCCAGAGCGTCACCGTGCCGGCTCGCGGGAAGGCGACCGTCTCCGCCACCATCAAGGCGAGCGACGCGCTCCCGGACGGCAGCCTGTTCGGCGGCTACCTCGTGTTCACCCCGCGGGGCGGCGCGACCGACGGCGCGCTGCGGGTGCCGTACGCGGGCTTCAAGGGCGATTACCAGAGCGTGCCCGTCCTCAAGCTGTCGGGCCAGGAGGCGCCGTGGCTCGGCCAGCTGAGCGGGACGCGCATGACCCCGCAGCGGAGCGGCGCGACCTTCACGCTGGCGTCCGGCGACATCCCGTACGTGATGGTCCACCTCGATCACGGCGCCGAGCGTCTGACCCTGGACATCATCGAGGCCGCGACCGCGAAGCCGTGGGGGCGCGCGCTTTCGCTCTCGCGCGTCGGTCAGAGCGCGTCGACGACCGCGTTCACGCGGTACGGGTGGAAGGGCACGACCAAGCTGAACGGGCGGGCGACGGTCGTGCCGGACGGGGGCTATCGGATCAAGCTCCGCGCGCTCAGGGCGCTCGGGGATCCGGGCAACGAGGCGCACTGGGACACGTGGACGTCGCCTGTCGTCACCCTCGACCGGCCATGAGGGGCGCGCTCACGGCGCCTTGTAGACGAGCACCGGCCAGAGCCGACGAACGACGCGCACGAGCTCGCGCTGCGCCCGCATGACCGCGCCGATGTCCTTGTAGGCCGAGGGCGCCTCCTCGCGCAGCTGGTCGGCGAGGCGATGATCGAACCACACGCCATCGGCCTCGCGCAGGAGCTGCCGCGCGCCGATCCGGCGGCGAGCCTCGCCCCGCGGCAGCGCGCGCCCGGCGCCGTGCGCTGACGAGCCGAGCGCCTCGGGGTGGCCGCGCCCCTCCACGTGGAAGGTCGGGCTCCCCATCGAGCCGGGCACGACGCCTAGATCTCCCGCGAGGAGCCCCATGGCGCCCTTGCGGTGCACCCAGAGCGCGCGTCCGCCGTGCTCCTCGCGCCGGACGTGGTTGTGATCGACCTCCATGCGCGACGGCGCGTCGGCCTCGACGCCGAACAGCTCGGCGAAGAGCGCCGCGGCCTCGGCCACCATCCGGCCGCGGCTCGCCCGCGCGGACCCCGCGGCCCAGGCCGCGTCGGCGAGGTACGCGCGCCCGGCCTCGCTGTCGGCCTCGAGGAAGCGAACCCCCGAGGGATCGCGCGCCGCGCGCGCCTCGTGGTGCTGCCGGATCGCCGGCCCCATAGCGCGCGAGCCGCTGTGGAGGAGCAGCCACAGCGCCCCCTCCTCGTCGCGCTGCACCTCCAGGAAATGGTTGCCCCGGCCGAGC
>JAICEP010000580.1 GCA_025924095.1 Sorangium sp. | reverse complement strand
GCGCGCACGCGCTCGTGCTCTGCGACGCCCCCTCGGCCCACCCCCCGATCGACGGCGAGGCGACGCTCGTGTTCCGCCCCCCGCTCGGCGCGCTCGTCAGCGGCGAGCACGTCTCCCGCTTCCGCTACGCCGAGCAGGTCCAGCCCGGCAAGGTCACGCTGCGCGATTACAACTTCAAGAAGCCGGCGCTCTTGCTGGAGAGCTCCGAGCAGGGCGAGCGCGACGACGATCTCGAGATCTACGATCACCCCGGCGATTACGACGCGCCGGGCGCGGGCCGGGAGCGCGCGCGCGTCCGCCTGGAGGAGCTCGCGGCGAGGCGCCGCATCGCCGAGGGCGAGGCCGCTTGCCCTCGCCTGCTCGCCGGCCGCACGTTCACGCTCGCCGAGCACCCGCGCGACGGCGTGAACCAGGCTTACCTCCTCGTCCGCGTCGAGCACAGCGGCCACGAGCCCGCCATGGAAGCCGTGGCGATCGAGGACAGTCCGCCCTGTGAGACCCGGTTCCAGGCCATCCCCGCCGACGTCCCGTTCCGCCCGCCGCTCGTCACCCAGAAGCCCGCGATCAAGGGCATCCAGACCGCGATCGTCACCGGCCCCGCGGGCGAGGAGATCTACACGGACGAGCACGGGCGCATCAAGGTGCAGTTCCACTGGGACCGGCAGGGCAAGCGGGACGAGCGCAGCTCGTGCTGGATCCGGGTGAGCCAGACGTGGGCCGGCGGCGCGTGGGGCGCGGTCGTCCTGCCGCGCATCGGCCACGAGGTCGTGGTCGATTTCATCGAGGGCGACCCGGATCGCCCGCTCGTCGTCGGCAGCGTCTACCATGGCGCCAACGTGCCGCCGTACGCGCTGCCCGCCGAGAAGACGAAGAGCACCCTCAAATCGAACAGCTCACCCGGCGGCGACGGCTTCAACGAGCTCCGCTTCGAGGACCGGAAGGGCTCCGAGGAGATCTTCCTCCACGGCCAGAAGGACTGGAACATCGTCGTTCGCAACGACAAGACCCAGGACATCGGCCGCGACGAGGCGCTCCACGTCGTCCGCGACAGGACGAAGCGCGTGGACAACGATCAGCGCGAGATCGTCGGCGGCCACAAGACAATCGACGTCACGAAGACGCACACCGAGAGCATCGGACAGGACGAGCGCCTCGACGTCGGCGGCGACCGGAGCGTCTCGGTGTCGGGCAGCCACGCCGAGTCGATCGGCAAGGACCAGTCGCTCGACGTGGGCGGCGGCCAGAGCGTCTCGATCGGCAAGTCGGCGTCGATCTCGGTCGGCAAGAGCAAGAGCGAATCGGTCGGCGAGGCGAGCGACGAGACGGTCGGCAAGAGCAAGTCGGTGAGCGTGGACGAGGCCTACGCCATCACGGTCGGCAAGGACATGACCGTCACGGTCAGCAAGAGCGCGCGGGACGAGATCGGCGAGAACAAGGCCATCATCGTGGGCAAAGAGCTCACCCTCCAGGTCGGCGACGCGCAGATCGTGATCAAGCAGAGCGGCGATATCGTGGTGCAGGGAAAGCAGCTCGTCGTGAAGGCCGACGGCCCGATCCAGGTGCAAGGGCAGAAGCTCGCGGTGAAGTCCGACGGCGACGTGAGCGTGCAGGCCTCGGGCAACGTGAGCGTCAAGGGCGGCAAGATCGGGATGAACTGACGTGAACTGACGTGAACTGACGTGAACTGACGGCGTGTCCGATCGAGGCCGCGGGTCGAGCAGAGGAGAGCGCATGGCGAGGCGAGGGAGCGGAGCGGCGGCGTGCGCCGGATCCGGGGCGGCCCGGTGCAGATCGACGGACCGCGCGGGCGTCGGCGGATGAGCTCGACCCTGGAAGCCTCGCTGTGCGAGGAGCACGCGGACCAGGCGGCGTTCCTGTGGCTCCTCCGGGATCGCGCCGCCCGGAGCGCGGCCTACGACCTCGATGACCTGGCCGGGCTCGACGAGCGGCTGGAGGCGCACCTCGACGGGCTCAGGCTGGCGGGAGACGCGGGCTGGGAGGCGTGCCGCGCGCTGCTCGAGCAGGCCGAGGGGGGCGAGGTGTTCGGCGCGGCGGTCGTGGCGGTCCATCGCTGGGACCTGCGGGGGCTCGCGCGGGTCCTGGACGTGGGCGGCGGAGCGCCGGACGTGTCGCGGGGCATCGCGTCGGCGCTCGGGTGGACGTCGCTCGATCGCGTGCGGCGCCTCCTGCCCGGGCTCGTCTCCGGCCGGTGTCCGCCGGCGCTGCAATGGCTCGGGATCGCGGCGTGCGCGGCGCACGGCGAGGACCCCGGCGCGCCGCTCGGCTACGCGCTGCTCGCGCGCGACGAGCGGCTGCGCGCGCGGGCGCTGCGGGCCGCGGGGCAGCTCGGGCGGGTCGACCTGCTCCCCGACGTGCGCGCGTCGCTCCGCGCAGACGACGAGGCGTGCCGCTTCTGGGCGGCGTGGGCGGCGGCGCTGCTCGGCGAGAGCGCGTCCGCGCCGGTGCTCTGGGAGCTCGCGAACGGAGGCGGGCCGTTCGCGGCCGAGTCCGCGAGCATGGCGATGCGGCGGATGGACCCGGCCGTCGCGTCCACCTGGCTGCGCGCGCTGGCGAGGTCCGCGCGGGATCCGCGGGCGCCGGTGGCGGCGGCGTGGGCGCTGGGCGACCCGGCGGGCGTGCCGTGGCTCCTGGAGGTCGCAGGCGATCCGGCCCTCTCGCGCCTGGCGGGTCACGCCATCGCGCTGATCACCGGGCTCGATCTGGCGGCGGAGCAGCTCGCGAGGAAGGCGCCGAGCGGCCTCCGCGCCGGGCCGACGGACGATCCGAAAGACGAGGTCGTGGCGATGGATCCGGACGAGGACCTGGCCTTTCCCGACGTCGCCGGCGTGGCGGCCTGGTGGCGCCGTCGCGCGGCGGAGTACAGGCCGGGGACACGGTACCTGCTCGGCCGGGCGATGACGCGAGAGGGGCTGGAGCAGGCGCTGCGGGAGGGCAACCAGATCGCGCGCCGGGCCGCGGCGGTGGAGCTGAGCTTGCGGGAGCGAGGGCGGGCGGTGTTCGAGGTGCGGGGGCCGGGCTTCGCGCAGCAAGAGGCGCTCGGGCGACGCGGATAGCGCGCGGCGGACTGTCTCACGACCGCTCGTCCAGGCTGCGCATCGTCCTCGCGCCGGGAGAACGCGGCGTGGTACTCCCATGGACCGTGCACTCCGCTCGATGGCCTGTCGCGATAACGTCGCTCGGCCGCGCCTCGGTGGCGGCGCTTGTCTGGCGGCTGCGGGGGCAGCGGTTCGTGACCGCGGTCGTCAAGGCGACGTTCGGGCTCGTCGCCGAGGGCACGGTGACGCTCGGCGAGCCGGACCCGATCGTGCCCGGCGAGGTGCCGGATCCCTCGGGCGTGGGGCTGCGCGCGGCGGGGGATCTGGCGCCGTACCTGCGCGAGGTGGACGTGCTGCTGACCGGACACGCCGGGGTGCCTCCGACGGTCGCGGGCGAGATCCTGGTCCGGCTGGCCGTGGTGCAGGAGGGGGCGCTGCGGCTCGACCGTTGCGTGACGCTCGACGGGCCCGCGCCGGGGAGCGAGGGGCCGAGGCGCGTGCGGGTGGACGGGATGGGGCCGCTGTCGCGCCGCTGGCCACGGCGCGAGGCGCTGCTCGGGACGGCGGATCCCGGTCGGCTCGAGGGCGTGGCGCTGGAGGTGCCCGAGGGGCTCGACTGGGGGTACTTCCAGGCGGCGCCGGCCGAGCAGCGGATGGAGAGGCTGCGAGGGGACGAGTGGGTGGTGCTGGGCGGCATGTTCGCGCAGCGCCCGCGGCTGCGGACGCAGCTCGCGGGCGCGCGGGGCGTCGCGCGGCTGTACCGGCGCGAGGAGCGGGCGCCGCGCGAGGGAGCGGCGCTGTCGCTGCGGGCCGATACCCTGCAGATCGACGCGGATCGGCGGTGCTGCTCGGTCGTGTGGCGAGGGCACGCGGCCGTGGGTGACGAGGATCTCGCGGCGCTCCGGATCGTGGCCGGCGTGGAGCTGCCAGGCGAGGCGCTGCGGTGGGTCGACCCCTTTGTGCAGGAGGCGGGGCGAACGGCGTCGCCGCTTTCGGCGGCGTCCTTGCGCGCGACGCTGCGGCTGTCCGCCGGGGCAGCGCCGGTGGTGGGGCAGGTCGAGGACCATCCGCTCGAAGGGACGGTGGAGCCGCTGAGCGCGCGCGCGCGGAGGCCAGCGACGCCGTTCGAGTCCCTGCCCGGGCGCCATCCGGCCTCGCTACCCGTCAGCCCGGCGCTGCCGCGGGCGCCCGTGCTCGAGGACCATCCGCTCAAAGGGACGGTGGAGGCGCTGAGCCCGCCTGCGCACAGGCCAGCGACGCCGTTCGAGGCCCCGCCCAAGCGCCCTCCGGTCACGCTGCCGGCCAGCCCGGCGCTGCGGCGGGCGCCCGTGCTCGAGGACCATCCGCTCAAAGGGACGGTGGAGGCGCTGGACCCGCCTGCGCGCAGGCCGGCGACGCCGTTCGAGGCCCCGCCCGAGCGCCCTCCGGTGACCCCCGCGCCGCTCACGCCCGCGCCGCTCCCGGCGCCCGCGCCCGCTGCTCCCTCGAGGCCCACCGCCGCAGCCCCGCCGATGCTGTCCCCGGAGCTCGCCGCCGAGCCGCCGGGCCTCGGCGACGCGTTCCTCTCCGCCATGGCCGAAGCGGGCGCCCTGCCGCCCTGACGATCGCGCGCCCCGTCCCGGCTCGCCCCTCCCGTCGGGGCCTTCCTTGCGCGAGGGCAGGCTGATACGCTCGCTCGAGCCCGGGAAGGAGCATGGTGGTTTGAAGCGGCTGCTATCGCTGGGTTCGCGGCGCTTCGCGATCGAGCTCTCCGACGGCCGCGAGGGCGGCGCTGACCGGCTCGACGATCGCGCGAGGGCGGCCGCCGCGCTGCGCCGGCTCTTCGCCGAGCCGCAGAACCGCCCGGCGCTCCGGCGGCTGCTCGACGACGCCGCGCCGGCCGGCGCCGTCCACCGCCTGGCCGACGCCGACGTGCTCGACACGCTGAGCCGGCTGCTGCTGAGCGGCCGGGTGCGGCTCCGCGAGGCGCCCCTCCCCGGGCTGCCGTCCTACGGCGGCGACGAGGCCAGCGTCGAGGACCAGGCGCCCGAAGGCGCCGCCCCGCGCGCGCCGAGGACCGAGCTCACCTGGATCGAGATCCGCCTCATCGGCGAGGACGACAAGCCCATCCCGCGCGAGCGCTACCGGGTGGAGCTGCCCGACGGCTCGGTCCGGGACGGGTCGCTCGACGCCGAGGGCCGCGCCCGGCTCGACGGCATCGAGGCGGGCGCGTGCCTCGTCACCTTCCCGGCGCTCGACGAGGAGGCCTGGGAGCGCGTGGGGTGACCGCGTAGACTCGCGCGGTGGCCACCGAAGCCGATCTCCTCCGCGATGTCCTCGCCGCGCCGGACGCCGACGCGCCG
>JAICEP010000579.1 GCA_025924095.1 Sorangium sp. | reverse complement strand
GTGCTCTCCGTGCCTCGGCGGTTCGATCTCGCAAGCCTCGCGCTGGTCACGGTTAGAGGCCCGGGACGCGCTCCTCTTGCTCGGGCGGCTCGGCGATGCACGCGGTGGCGACGCGCCGGAATCCGACCCGCTCGTAGACGCGCGCGACGTCGTCGTTCTGCGCCGACAGGAACACCGTGCGAATCCCGGCGTCCAGGGCGTGGCGGGCCAGGACCGCCGTGACCGCGGCGGCGAGGCCCCGCCGCCGGGCCGCAGGCAGCGTCCCGACGCCGACGATCTCGGCGACGTCCTGCGCGTGCTGGTAGCTGCCGGCGCAGAGCGGACCGGCGAGCGCGCCACCGCGACCCCGGGCGGCCGCGTGCACCATCGTCCCCTCGACCAGCGACGCGTGCCAGGCGGCCACATATCCGGCCGGGAGCGTCGCCGCGGCGGCGTCCCGCTCGGCCGGCCCCGCGGGGCCCGCCGCGGTGCTGAGCGCGCTGAAGGCGACGTGCGCGACGGCCTGCACGGCGGCGAGATCCGGGTCGTGCGCGGTGATGACCGAGAGCGAGATGTCCTTTGGCAAGGCCGGCTGGACGGGCTCGCCGCGGAGCACGAGCAGCGGGCAGCGCCGGACGCGCAGGCCCGTCGCGTCGGCGGCGGCGTCGAGCCCGGGGGTGATCTCCAGCACCCACTCGAACGCCTCCGGGATCGAGAGCTCCCGCTGGCGCGCGCGCACCGCGGCCACGTGCTCGGCCGACAGAGGGCCGCGATGATCGAGGGTGGGGCGGGCATAGTAGGGCCAGCCGTCGCCGCGGCGAACGAAGAGGGTCAGCGGCCCGTGGTCCTCGACGTCGGCGCGCTGGCGGGGGACGGCGTCGTAGAACCGCTCGATCTCGGCAAGGAGGGCGCTCACGGGCCGCGATTGTGGCATCGGCCGCGCCCAGGCGCGAGGGAACCCCGGAGCGCCCCGCGGGGCGCCCGCGATGTCACCTGGCGCCCTGCGAGCAGGCGCGCGATGGCTCCTCCGACGTGTCGCCGCCGAGCCCGATCCTCGACGCTCCGGTGAGCGCCTCAGCTGCGAACGATCGAGATCCGAGGATCCGAGAGCAACCAGAAGTACGTGCCCAGATTGTCCGCCATGAGGATGAGCGCCACCGCCGGCCTGATCCCCCGGCTCACCTGTCGCCGCTCTCGTCCCGCTCCGGCTCGTCGTCGTCCAGGAGCGGCGCCACCTCGGTCCAGAGCGCGTCCAGATCGAGCTCCAGCCCGTCCAGCCCCGGTACACGCACCTTGCCTTCCGATGCGGGCAGCCTCTGCACGTAATACCCGTCGGGGCCGAGCTCGCACAGCTCGAAGAGCTGCGCCTCGGGATCCACGAGCCAGTACCAGCGCACCC
The DNA here is from genome assembly GCA_025924095.1 of Sorangium sp. Classification (GTDB taxonomy): domain Bacteria; phylum Myxococcota_A; class Polyangia; order Polyangiales; family Polyangiaceae; genus Sorangium. The sequence goes on along the minus strand of JAICEP010000579.1, from coordinate 4,039 downwards.
CGAAGCGGGCGTACTCGATCGCCTTCTCCATCCGGTCGCGCCGCACGTCGCGCGGACGCTGCGAGAGCACCTCGACCACCACGGTCGGGGGGAGCCGGGAGAGCGCGTCCCGGCCGCGAAGCGGCGCGCCCTGGGCGTACATGCACACGTCGGCCTTGCGCCCTCGGCGCGCCGACACGCCGAGCTTGTACTCCGAGCCAAACACCCAGCCGCCCCGCGGTCGGGCCCATCCGCGGAGCACCTCGATCAGCCAGCTGACCACCGCTTCGTGCAGCGTCGTCGGCACCTCTTCCTCCACGAGATGACCGTCCAGGAGCTCACCCGGCTGGTCCTCCTCCAGGTCGGCCCACTGCTCCAGCGTCATCAGCTCAGGTCGGAGGATCTCCGCTGTCGCTGTCGAACCCATGCCGCCCATCGTACCACCCTCGGGCTTCCCGCGACGCGCCACGCAGGGCCCACCCCCCGCGCCATGCCCGCCGGCGCCCCTCACACCCGGAGCACCACCCCTCTCGCCCTCTCGCCCGTCGCCTCCGCGATCGCCTGCACGTAGAGCCGCACCTGCGCCTCCTGGGCCGCGTGCGCCGTGCCCGCGTCCGAGCCGGTCTTGAAATCGACCACGGTCCAGACCCCCACGTCGCCCACGCTCTCCCGGAACGAGAGATCGACGACGCCCTCGGCGATCGTCCCGTCCTCGAGCCGCAGGAGCAGCGGCGTCTCCCGCTCGCATCCGCCGCGCGCCGCGCTCTCCGCCGCGCGCCGGAGCAGCGGGTGCTCGAGCGCCGCGACCGCCGCCGCGACCGCCGCGTCGACCTCCTCGGCCGGCGCTCCGAGCAGCCGCGCCTGCGCCGCGGCCACCGTCCTCACCTCGTCCTCGCCCGCCCGGAGGTCCACCTCGGCGAGGACGGCGTGCACAAGCGTCCCGAACCGCTTGCCGTAGGGCCGGCCCTCGCGCGCGATCGCCGTCTGCTCGAACGAGATCACCGGCAACGCGTCCGCCCGATCTCGCCGCTCCGCCCCGGCCCCCGCCGCCGCTTCCGCTTCCGCTGCCGCCTCGTGGCTGATCTGCGTCGCCGTCTTCACGCGGAGCGCCGCCACCGCGCCCTCCAGGATCGCCCGCTGCCGCGCCTCCAGCCACACCTCGTGCCCGCGCTGCCCGAGCTCCCCGGCGCCCGCCGCCGCCCCTGCCCGGGCGCCCGCCGCCGCCCCCGCGCCGCCCGCGTCCGCCTGCAGGATCCGCTGCTGCCGGAGCCCGGCCTCCGGCTCGCGATCCAGGTCGAGCGTGCCCGGATCCCACCACACAACGCGGTGCGATCCCGCCATCGGCGTGTGCTCGCCGGGCGCGACGGCGTCGCGCTCGTCGGCCTCGCACCGCGCCGGGCGCTCCAGCACCGTGTCGGTCCCGAACGGAGGGCAGCCGAGGTCCTCGCAGCGCCGCGCGCTCCGCCGGTCGCGCGGCGCCGGGTAGAGCACGGGGTGCAGCACGTCGAGCCAGCCGTCGCTCGAGCCGTCCCCCGGGCGCGCGTCGCCCACCGCGGGCACCACGAGCAGCTCGCGCGCCCGCGTCGCCGCCACGTACGCGAGCCGCACCGCCTCCTCGCGATCGCGGCGCAGCACCTCGTCGCGGCGCTCGTAGAGCTCCGCGGGCACGCAGCCCGCGATCGGCTCCGCCCACAGGCCGAGCTCCTGATCCACGTGCCGCGACGGGTGCTGGTGCACCGCCGGCGACGCCGGATCCGCCAGGATCACCACCGGGAACTCGAGCCCCTTGGCCCGGTGCACCGTCATGATCCGCACCCCCTCCGTCCCCTCCTCGATCACCGGCGCCTCGGCGACCTCGCCCCGCTCCGCGTCCGCCTCGAGCCGCTCCACGAACGCCCGGAACGACGTCGCGCCGCCCGACTCGAACCGCCGCCCGAGATCCATCACCCGCAGCACGTTCGCGAGCGCCTGCTCCCCCGTCGGCCAGATCGCGATGCCGGCGTGCGCGCGCGTCTCGTCGAGCAGCCCGCCGATCGTGTCCGCGATCGGCCGCCGGTTGCGCTCGCGGTGCAGGCGCCCGATCACCGCGAGCGCCTCCGCGACCTCCCGGAGCGGTCGCGCCCCGCCCTCGGCCACGAGATCGAGCGCGCCGTCGTCGGGCCGAAACAGCGGGTGCAGGCGCTGGAACCTGTCGCGGTACAGGAGGAGCACGTCGTCGGTCAGCGCGAAGAGCGGCCCGCGCAGCGTCGCGTACACGCTGAGCTCGTCGTCCGGCCACTCGATCGCGAGCAGCGCGCTCCGCACCGCCATCACCTCCTCGCGATCGTGGAACGACCGCCCGCCCACGAGCACGTGCGGGATCCGCCGCGCCTCGAGCGCCCGCACGTAGGCGCGGGTCGCGTCCTCGCCGAACGTCTGGAAACGCTTGAACAAGAGGCAGATGTGCCGCGCCTCGATCGGCACCCGCTGGCCCGGGCGCTCGCGCTCGGTCACCGTCCATCGCGGGCCGCTCATCGTGCCCCGGCCGCCCCGGTCGCCGTGGATGAGCTGGTGGACGAAGGCGCCCACCGCGTCCGGGATCGACTGCCGCACCCGGTAATCGGAGATCTTCCCGAAGTCGCCGTACGGCCGCGGCACCGGGAGCGCGATCACCGTCGGCTGGTCCACCGGGTCCTCCCGGAACCGCTCGAGCGCGACGTACCGTGCCTGGCTCGCCGCGCCCTCGCCGGACCCGCCCTGCATCCGCGGCGCGAACGCCGCGTTGACGGCCTCCTGGATCGACGGGGCGCTGCGGAAGCTCGTCGAGAGGTACAGCACGCTCGCGCCGCACGCGACGAGCCGGGCCTTCGTCGCCTCGTAGAGCGCGACCTCGGCGCGGCGGAAGCGGTAGATCGACTGCTTCGGATCGCCGACGACGAACAGCTTGCCGGGCACCGGGCGCGCCCGCGTCCAGTCGATCTCGGCCGGGTCGTCGGCCGCGAGCAGGAGCAGGAGCTCCGCCTGGAGCGGGTCGGTGTCCTGGAACTCGTCGACGAAGAGGTGCGAGAAGCGGAGGTTCAGCTCCTCGCGGACGGCGCGGCTCGAGCGGAGGAGGTTCCTGGCGCAGAGGAGCAGGTCGAGGAAGTCGAGCTTGCCGGCGCGCGCCTTGAGCGCGTCGTAGGCGTCGATCGGCGGCCGGAGCTCGCGCGAGAGGCAGGCCGCGAGGTCGGCGCTCGCGGCCGTGAGCACGGCGTCGAGCTCGGCCTTCACCCGGTCGCGCTGCGCGAGCACCTCGGCGCGCGAGAGGTCCGCGCCGAACGCCTTGCCCGAGCCCTTCCAGCGCCACTCCTTCCAGCGCGCGAGCTCGCCGAGCTCGGCCTCGAGCCCGTCGTGATCGCGCCCGCCCGTCACCTCCTCGCGGCGGCGGAGCTCCGCGAGGTACCGGTCCAGGTTCCTGAGGCTCTGCGCGAGGTAGTCGCCCTCCCGGTCGGCCTCGGCGCCGAGGTCCGCGAGGACGGCGAGGCGGCAGAGGATCTCGTCGATGGCGCGCTCGCGATCGAACGGATCGCGGCGCCAGGGGCGCGTGAAGTCGCGGTGCTCGGCGAGCTTGAGCGCCGCGCTCCGGAGCAGGTCGCGCGGGCCGTGCGCGCCGTCGCGCGGGCGCCGGCGCAGGATCCGGCGCACGCCCTCGGGCGGGTCGTTCAGGGTGCGCTGGAACCAGGCGTCGAAGGCCTGGTCGAAGAGCGCCTCGGCCTGGTCCGCGGCCGCGACCTGGTACAGCGGGTCGACGCGCGCCTCGACCGGCCACTCGCGCAGGAGGTCGGCGCAGAACGAGTGGATGGTGCCGATGCGGGCCGCCTCCAGGTGCGCGAGCGCCTCGTCGAGCCGCGCGCGCTCGGCCGGGCCGGACCTCGCGTCGCCGCGCGCCCGCTCGATCTCGGCCCGGAGGCGCAGCTTCATCTCGCCGGCCGCCTTCTCCGTGAAGGTCACGGCGACGATGCGATCGAGCGTCCCTCCGCCCTCCTCGGGCGCACTCCGCAGCACGGCGACGATCCGCGACACGAGCGCCGTCGTCTTGCCG
>JAICEP010000578.1 GCA_025924095.1 Sorangium sp. | reverse complement strand
CGGCGGGCGAGGACGTCGTCGCGCTCGGCCTCGGCGAGGTGCGCCGCGCGCGCCGCCGAGAGCCGCCCCGCGTCGCCGCCGAGGAACGCGCCGACGTACGAGCCGACCACGGCGACCGAGAGCGCGTGGCCGCCGGTGCTCTCGAACAGCGCGCGGAGGGCGTCGTCGTCGCTCTGGATGCCCCAGCGGCGCATCAGCGACGCGGCGTCGCCCTCGCCGAGCGACGCGGGCCGGATCGTCGAGAGCCCGCCCTCGGCCCAGGCGGCCAGATCCGCGAGCTCGAAGCGCGACGTGACGAGCGCCCGCGCGCCGCCCAGGCCCGCGGCGATCGCGCAGAGCAGCCGCCGGAGGAGCGCGTCGTGGAGCTCGCCGTGCGCGCGGCCGGCGCCCCCCTCGGCCTGCACGGTCTCGAGGCCGTCGAGCACGAGCAGGTGCGGCGGGCCCTGCCCCAGCGCCTCCTTCAGCCGCGCGAGCTGCTCGCCGGGCGCCGCCGGCGGCCGCGGCGCTGCGCCGGGGCCCGGCGCGAAGTAGGCCGCCGCCTGGTCGAGGAACGCCTCGGTCCTGGGATCGTCGTAGAAGCTCCAGACGAGCACGCCGCCGGGCCGCGGGGCGTCACCGAGCCCCTGGAGGAAGCGCTCGGCGATCGCGGTCTTGCCCGCACCGCCCACGCCGAGGAGCGCGATCACCCGGGGGGAGGGCGGCGAGGCGCCGGCCCACGCGGCGAGCCGACCGAGGATCTCCCCGCGCCCGACGAAGTGCCGCGCCCGCTGGAGCGTGTGCGCGTGCAGCGGGCGCCACGCCGGGGCGGCTCCGTGCGCCGCCGCGGGCGCGATGGCCGGCGCCTGTGCCTCTGCGGCGCCGGTGGGCGCCTCTGCTGCGCCGGCAGTCGCCTCCCCCGCCCCGCCGACGAGCAGGTCCGCCTCGGCGAGGCCGAGCTCGGCGCCGAGCCGCTCGAGGATGCGCCGGCGGGACGGGCTCCGGACCGAGAAGCCGAGCCGCGGGTCGTTGACGGCGCCCGACTCGTAGCGGCGGTAGGTCCGCACATCGACGCCGATCGACGCGGCGACCTGCTCCTGCGTCAGGTCGAGCTCGAGCCGCGCCCGCAGCAGGAGCGCGTGGTTGAAATGCGCCGCGGGCTCCGCGCCGCGGCCCGCCCTGGGGACCTGTGCCATCGCTGCGAGCCCTCGATGTTCGGCGATGCCCTGCCCTCCTGTCCACCGCGCTGCCCGGTCCTGCCCGGTCCCGCCCTTCCGGATCCGGTCCGCCGCGACGCAGGCTTCCCGCATGAGCAGCACGATCCACGCCGAACGACCCGCCCAGCGGACCGCCCACGCGGACGACCTCCGCATCTTCACGGTGACGAACCTCCTGTCGCCCGAGGAGTGCGATGGCTTCATCGCCCTCGCCGAGGCCCGGGGCTTCGAGCAGGCGCCGATCGGGGGCACGGACGTCGTGAACCTCGAGGTGCGCAACAACGGCCGCATCCTCCTCGACGACCCGGCCCTCGCCGTGAGCCTGTGGGAGCGGCTCGCGCCGTGGACCCCGCCGAGCTGGTGCCACCACCGCGCCGTCGGGCTGAACGAGCGCTTCCGCTTCTACCGGTACACCGAGGGCGAGTACTTCAACTGGCACGGCGACGGGTCGTTCCTGCGATCGGACGGCGAGCGGAGCCTGTTCACCGCGATGCTCTACCTGAACGACGACTTCGAGGGCGGCACGACCGACTTCTGGGGCGGCCGGAGCATCACCCCGCAGCGCGGGATGGCCCTCGTGTTCGAGCACCGGCGGCTCCACCGCGGCGCCGCCGTGACGCGGGGGCGCAAATACGTGCTCCGCTCCGACGTGATGTACCGGCGCGACTGACCCCGGCGCGGCGCCCTCACCGCGGTGAGGACGCGCCGGCCAGCGCCTCGGCGAGGCGCGGCAGCACGTCGCCCGCCCGGGCCTCGATCTTCAGCGCGCCGAGCTCCTCGCCGCGCGCCGACCCGAGGTTGACCATGGCGATCGGGATGCCCCGCTGCGCGGCGCGCAGCACGAAGCGGTAACCCGAGAAGACCGCCAGCGACGAGCCCACGACGAGGAGCGCGTCCGCCGCGTCGAGGAGGGCGAACGCCGCGTCGACGATCGGCCGCGCCACGTTCTCGCCGAAGAAGACGACGCGCGGCTTGAGCGGGCCGTCGCAGCGCAGGCAGGGGGGCGCATGGAAGCCGGCCACGTGCTCGGCAGGGAGATCGGCGTCGCCGTCGGGAGCGATGTCGGCCGCGAGGCGCAGCCAGCCGGGGTTCCGCGCGAGCAGCCGCGCCTGGAGGGCGGCGCGCGGCTCCATAGCGCCGCACGCGAGGCAGGCGACCTCGGAGAGCGTGCCGTGCAGCTCGATGACCCGGCGGCTGCCGGCGGCCAGGTGGAGGCCGTCGACGTTCTGCGTGATGAGACCATCGAGCAGCCCGTCCCGCTCGAGCCGCGCGAGGGCGCGATGCGCAGGGTTGGGCTCGGCGCGGGAGAAGCGCTCCCAGCCGATCACCGCGCGCGCCCAGTAACGCTGCCGGATCTCCGCCGAGCGCGAGAACTCCCGCCCCTGGATCGGGTTGCGCGCGCGGCGCCGCGTCTCGGGCCCGCGGTAATCCGGGATGCCGGACTCGGTGCTGCACCCCGCCCCCGTCAGCGCCACGAACCGCTTGCCGCGCAGGAGCGCGATGAGGTCGTCGACCGGATCCGCGAGGAGCGCTTCGCCGAACGGCATGGACCGGTTTGTGACCCGTTCCAGGGGGCGCCGCCAGCCGCCGGCCGCCCGCGCGCCGGCGCGACGCTCGGCCCAGGCACGGCGCCCCTCCGGGCCCGCCCGTCCAGGCACACGCCCCCGGAGCGACGGATACGGGCGCTGCGCAGAAGAGCTGGGACGGGCAGGCAGGGAGTCGAGGCGCACGCCGGCAGTGCGTCACGCTGTCGCACCTCATCGAACGATGCAGCGGTATCCCGGCCTTCGGGCCGCACGCAGGCGCGCCGCGACGCGCGCGACATCGTGTCGCAGCGCCCCGGCGAGCGGTACCGCTAGGCTCGTTCGCCATGATCCAGCGAGCGCACGGCAGGTCCGCGAATGACTCGGCCCGTACCGCCCACGGGGCGCGCGAGGTGAGCTCGCCATGGCGCCTCCGGTTGCTGCGCGGCGCGCGCTGGCGCCGCGCGGCGGCGCTGGCCGCCTTCGTCGCTCTCGTGGCGATGAGCGGTAAGGCCGAGCCCGCGACGCCCAGCCAGGCTGCGTCCGAGCTCGTGGATACGACGCCGGCGCCCGGCGAGCGGGCGCTCGCAGGGCGCCTGCTCGCGCCTTGCTGCTGGGATCAGACGCTCGATGTCCACGAATCGGAGGTGACGCGCGATCTTCGCCGCGAGATCCGCGCCCGCCTCCGCCGGGGCGAGACGGCCGGCGCCATCGAGCAGGACCTCGTCGCACGTTATGGCGACCGCATCCGCGCGGCGCCCTCGTCAGGCACCCTCGGCAAGGTCGCGCTGGGATTGATGCTGGGCATCGCGGTCGCCTTTCTCGGGGTCATCGCCCTGCTGCGCTCGTGGAGGCGCAGCGCAGCGCGGACGGCTCCTTCGAGCGGCGCCACCACGGCGGCCCTCCGCGACGAGTATGACGAGTATGACGAGCGCCTCGACAACGAGCTCCGGGAGCGCGACGCGTGAGCGCATCCGCGCCGTGACGCGCGCGGCGCGGCATAGCGCGGTCGTCGCGCTGCTCGTCCGGGTCCCACCCCAACATCTCGCTTGACCAGCGCCGCGCACCACCATATGTAGTGCCTCGTGTTGGTGCCTCGGGCTTCGGCCCCGGGCTCAAAAGGGAACCCGGTGCGAATCCGGGGCTGCCCCGCAGCGGTAAGCGAGAACGATCTCCACGACGAGCACTGGCCTCCGGGCTGGGAAGCGGTGGACCGTAGGAACCCGGCGAGAGCCGGAGCGCTCGCAAGCCCGAAGACCTGCCAACATCCTGCGTCGGGGAGACATCCCGCGCCGGTTTGACCTGGAAGCCTCGTTGGGAAGGCGGTAGGTCCGAGCTGGCGCCGACTCTCGCGCTTGTCCCGGTTCCGACCCCCTCCCGCGGTGTCTTCCTTTCGCCCGCGGGGGCGAGCGGTCGGTCCGAAGGCTCTCTCCTGAAGAGCGCGCACCCCGTGCGCATCGGCTGGCTTCTTCGCTCTCGCGGCATCGACGCGAGCGGTCCGGGACCGCTCCGAACGAAGCACGACGAGGAGGATTCCATGCTGAGCGATACGTTGATGAGGAGCAACGGCGCGGCGCCGTTGCGCGCGCTCCACGCGCCCCACACGAGCACCCGCGGCGCCGAGGACACACTCCCGCACACGACGATGCGGGTGAAGAAGAGGAACGGATCGAGCGAGCCTGTCGACGTCAACAAGATCGTCCGGGCCGTGAGCCGCTCTTGCGCCGGCCTGTCCGACGTGGACGCGCTCCGCGTCGCGACAAAGACCATCAGCGGCCTCTACGACGGCGCGACGACCCGCGAGCTCGATCAGCTCTCCATCCAGACGGCGGCCTCGCTCATCGCCGATGAGCCCCAGTACGCGAAGCTCGCGGCGCGCCTGCTCGCCACCTATATCGACAAGGAGGTCCGCAACCAGGAGATCCACGCCTTCTCGCAGTCCATCGCCGTCGGGCGGCGGCTCGGCCTCATCAACGAGCGGCTCCACGGGTTCGTGGCGCAGAACGCCCGCAAGCTGAACGACACGATCGAGCCGGGGCGGGACAACGAGCTCGAGTACTTCGGCCTGCGGACCCTCTACGATCGCTATCTGCTCAAGCACCCCGAGACGCGCCTCGTCGTCGAGACGCCGCAGCAGTTCTTCCTGCGCATCGCGTGCGCGCTGTCCGAGACGGCGGCGCAGGCCATCGAGCTCTACCGGCTCTTCTCGTCGCTCGACTACCTCCCGAGCTCGCCCACGATGTTCAACGCGGGCACGAGCCACGAGCAGCTCTCGAGCTGCTTCTTGCTCGACTCGCCGGAGGACGATCTCGAGAGCATCTACGCGCGTTACGCCGACGTCGCGAGGCTCTCGAAATTCTCCGGCGGGATCGGGCTCGCCTACCACCGCGTGCGCTCGCGGGGCTCGCTCATCCGCAGCACCAACGGTCACTCCAACGGCATCGTGCCGTGGCTCAAGACGCTCGACGCGTCGGTCGCTGCGGTGAACCAGGGCGGCAAGCGCAAGGGCGCGTGCTGCGTCTATCTCGAGCCGTGGCACGCCGACGTCGAAGAGTTCCTCGAGCTGCGCGACAACACGGGCGACGAGGCGCGGCGCGCCCACAACCTCAACCTCGCGAACTGGATCCCCGACCTCTTCATGCGCCGGGTCGAGACTGACGCCGAGTGGTCGCTCTTCGATCCCAAGCGCGTCCCCGCGCTG
>JAICEP010000577.1 GCA_025924095.1 Sorangium sp. | reverse complement strand
GGGGCGCTCGCGGGCGGCCCGCTCGCCGGATCGAGCGCGGCCCTCGCGGGGATGACGGCGCTCCTCGGGGCCGCCCTCCGGCGCCGCGGCCGCCGCTCCAGGGCGTGAACCGCAGCGCGGGCGCTCACGCGACGAGCGCGCGCAAGAAGCGCCGCGCCGCGGCCGGATCGGGCAGCTGAAACGCCGCGCTGCTCGCCCCGCCGCCCACGTGGACGGTGAGGGCCGTGGGGGGGAGCGCCGCGAACAGATCCTCGTCCGTCCTGTCGTCGCCGAGCGCGACCACCATCGCTTCGGGCGTCACCGTCGCCAGCACCCGCGGCACGATCACCCCCTTGTTGACGCCCCGCAGCCGCACCTCCAGCACCTTCCGGCCGGGGATCAGCTCGAGATCGCGCTCGCGCAGCACCTCGTCGAGCTTCGCCGGCACCTCGCGGGCCATGTGGCTGGCGAGCTCCGGGTCGGCAGACCGGTAGTGCCACGCGATCGACACAACCTTCTCCTCGATGAAGCTGCCCGCCGTGCGGTCGACGAAGCCCTGGAGGATGTCGCGGACCCGCGGCTTCCAGTCGAGCGACGCCTCGCGGAGCGCGACCCAGGGCTCGCCGGGGCCGGCGCGGGAGAAGAACCCGTGCTCCGCGTGCAGGCTGATGGGCAGCTCGCCCAGCCACCGCTCGAGGTCCTCGCGCGGCCGGCCGCTCACCACGTGCACCTGCGTCCGCGGGCGCGCCGCGAGCGCGCGCAGGTCGGCGATGAGCTCCTCGTCCGGCGGCGCGAGCTCGGGCATCGCCGCGAGCGGGACGAGCGTGCCGTCGTAGTCGAGCATCACGACGAGCGACGGCGCGCTGCGCGCGCTCGCGATCGTGTTGAGCTGCGGCGCGTCGGCGCGCCGCCGGACCGCCCCCACCGCGGGCGCCGCGCTGCGCGCGCGCTCGAGATCGCTCAGGAACCCGTGCGACCAGCGGTGCACGTCGTGCGTGACGACGCGGCGCCGGAGCGCCTGCATCCGGACGCGCTGCTCGGACGGCGGCATGACGAGCGCCCGCTTGATCGTGGCGGCCACCGAGTCGATGTCGTACGGGTTGACCGGGAGCGCCTCGATCAGCTCGGCGGCCGCGCCCGCGAACTCGCTCAGCACCAGGGCGCCGGTGTCGTCGATCCGCGAGGCCACGTACTCCTTGCAGACCAGGTTCATCCCGTCGCGCAGCGGCGTCACCATCATCACGTCGGCGGCGAGGTAGAGCGCGACGACCTCGGACATGGGCATCGACCGGTGCAGGAAGTGGATCGGGACGTCGTCGAGCGTCGCGTAGCTGCCGTTGATGCGGCCGACGAGCTCGTTCACGACGCGCCGGAAGTCGGCGTAGGCGTCCACCTTCTCGCGCGTCGGCACCGCGAGCTGGACGAACCGGACCCGGCTCCGGAGCTCGGGCTCGCGCTCCAGGAAGCGCTCGATGGCGAGCAGGCGCCGCGGGATCCCCTTCGTGTAGTCGAGCCGGTCGATGCCGAGCACGATCTTCCGTCCCTGGGCGCGCTCGCGGATGCGCCGCGCCTCGGCGCGCACCTCCTCGTCCCGGGCGAGCCGCGCGAATTCGTCGACGTCGATGCTGACCGGATAGGCGCCGAGCCGCACCTTCCGCCCCTCGTACGCAAGCGTCTCGAGGTCGGGCTCGAGGCCGAGCACGCGCGCGGCGGAGTAGACGAAGTGGTACCGATAGGACGTCGTGTGAAACCCGACGACGTCGGCGCCGAGCATGCCGCGCAGCACCTGCTCCCGCCACGGCAGGCTCCGGAAGATCTCGGCCGCCGGAAACGGGATGTGCAGGAAGAAGCCGATCCGCGCGTCCGGGATGCGCCGGCGCAGCATCGCCGGCACCAGCATGAGCTGGTAGTCGTGGACCCAGACCCGATCGCCCGGCCTGTACCGGGCGACGATCGCCTCGGTGAAGCGCTCGTTCACCTCGCTGTAGCTCTCCCAGTCGCGCCGGGCGTCGAGGTGCACCTTCTCGGTCAGGTAGTGGAACAGCGGCCAGAGGACGCCGTTCGAGAAGCCGTCGTAATAGCGGCTCACCTCGTCCGGGGTGAGGTGCACCGGGACGGCGCCGAGCTGCTCGAGCTGCTCCTCGAGCGCCTGGCGCTGCTCCGCGCCGAGACGCGAGACGTCGCCCGGCCAGCCCAGCCAGAGCCCGCTGTGGCGCTCGTGGGGGCCCCGGAGCGCGGTGACCAGCCCGCCCGCCGACGGGACGACGGAGACGTCGCCCTCATCGACGTGGACGGTCACGGGGAGGCGGTTCGAGACGATGAGCAGGCGGGACATGCGCGGCGAAGAAGCTAGCGCATGGCGCATGCACCACGCCCACGCGGCGCGGCAAAATCAGGGACGAGCCGAGCGGCTCGTCAGGCGCATCCTGAACGTTACCGGTCGATCCGGATCGGGGGCGCCGTGTTCTCTGGGACGGGGGGCTTCGTCGTGGGCGGAGGCGGGACCACGCGAGCGGGCCGGCCCCAGGTCCTCCGGCTGGGCGAGCTGGACGGCGGATCCTCCGGCTTCGCCGGCGCCTCCGCCTGCGCGAGCCTCGCGACGGTCTGCACGGACATCTCCGACGGCCCCTGGATGATGGAGTAGGGCTGGAAGCCTTCCTTCTGCACGGTCAGCCGGCGCGGCGTCGCGCGCACCAGCTCGTTCTCGATCGAGAGCTGCAGCGGCGTGTACCCGAGCGACTTCCCGTCCTCGAGGATCTCGGCGCCCGGCGGGATCGACTCGATGATGAGCGTGAACGAGGCCGCGCCCTTGGGGTCGCCGGGCGCGCTGGTCGGCGCGGGGCCAGCCGCGGGCGGGGGCGCGGTCGTCGCCTCGCTCGACGCGGGGTTGCGGGTCAGCACGAACGCGACCGCCGCCACGATGACGGCGCCGATGGCGGCCAGGATGACCGCCTTGCGCCCGGCGGGTCGCGCGTCCTGCGCGCCCGCCGCGCCCTTCGACGCGTCCGCCGTGGTCGCCGCGGAGACCCCCGTCCCGACGCCGGAGGTGCGGCCGCTCGCCTCGTCGTCCGTCGCCGGCGCCGGGAGCGTCACCGCCTCCTTGAGCGCCTGCACCGTGGACGAACGCGACGAGATCTGCACGCCGGGCAGCGACTCGAACGACGTGATCTGCGTGCCGCCGAAGGCGGTCGTCACGCCCATGCCGCGGGCGCACTCGCCGAGGCCCTGGATGAGGGCGTCCATCGTCGCGGGCCGTCCGTCCGGATCCTTCGCGAGGCAGCGCATCACGAGCGCCTCGAGCGGCTCGGGGATGTCGACGTCCGGGTTCCGATCCTTCATGCGCGGCACCGGCTGCTGGAGGTGCGCCATCAGGATCTGGATCGACTTCTCGGACTCGAACGGGACCTTGCCGCAGAGCATCTGGTAGAGGATCACGCCCAGCGAGTAGATGTCGGTCCTGAGATCGACCTTGCCGTGCGAGATCTGCTCGGGCGACATGAACCGAGGCGAGCCGAGGAACGCGCCCTGCTGCGTGAGCTCCTCCGAGTCGTCGCCGAGCTGCTTCACCAGGCCGAAGTCGAGGATCTTGACCGCCTCCTCCGAGTCCTCGTTGTGGACGAGCATGACGTTCGACGGCTTGAGATCGCGGTGGACGACGCCGTGCTTGTGCGCCTCGCGCAGCCCGCGCGCGATCTGCCGGGCGATGCGCATGGCCTCGGGCGGCGGGAGGCGCCCCTGCCGGCGCACGCGCCGGAAGAGCGTCTCGCCCTCGAGGAACTCCATCGCCATGAAGAACCGGTCCTGATCGTCGGCCTCGATGCGGCCGTAGTCGAACACGGTGACGATGTTCGGGTGCTGGAGGCGCGCGAGGATGCTCGCTTCGAGGAAGAAGCGCTTGTGGAAGTTCGGGTCGAGCTGCCGCGAGGCCTGGTTCGGGATCAGGACCTTGATCGCCACCGCGCGCCCGAGCGGGAGCTGCTCGCCGCGATAGATCGTGCCCATGCCGCCGGTCGCGAGCATGGACAGGATCTTGAACTTGCTGTTGAGCACCTTCCCGAGCAACGGATCGATCGGCTCGCTGCGCGCTACTTCATCGATGGCGTTTTCGTTGGCACTCATATGAACTCCGTCGCCTTCCCCGTGCGGGCGCGGGCGAGCCCTCCCCTCGGTGTCGATGCCTCGCGATGCGTGAGCTTTGACCTCATGATCGTGGGGAGCTTCGGTGCGTGGGGCCGTCGGGGCAGTCTAAACGGAAGAAAAGTCCTTGGCGACCTTTCCTCGATCGCCCCGTTCGCGAGGCCGATGGTCCCCTGTCGGAGGCCCTGCCGGGAGCCCTGCCGGAGGCCGTGCGGGGGGCGCTGCACCATGCGTCGAGCGCCATAGCCCCGATTGACGGGAACCGCCAGTTGCTGGCATCGAGCGTCCGCATCCGACCTTCGCACCACGAGATCCTGCCAGGAGATTACACCGCTCCGCGCCCGCGCGATGCTCTTCCGATCGTCCCTGCCTCGCCTCGCCGCCGCAGGCGCCGGACGTCCCCGCCGGCCCTCTCGCCCTGGCGGGCGGGGACAAGGTAGTAGAGGAGGATGCGACCCGATCGCGCCCTGCGGCGCTGGTGGAGGGGAAGAGAGTACCGGCGCCTACTCGACGAGGCGGCGTCCGAGCTGGCCGGTTCCCGCCACGCCGAGGCGGAGGCGACGTGCGCGCGGGCGATCGCCGTCGCCGAGGAGATCTTCGGCCCCGGGGACGCCGAGCTGACGGGGCCGCTGTACGCGCTGAGCTCGGCGCAGCTCGCGCAGGGGCGGCTGGACGAGGCGCGCGCGAGCTCGGCGAGGGCGATCGCCATCGCCGAGGCGGCGGGGGCGGGCACGGACCCCCCGCTGCCGAGGCTGCTCGAGCAGCTCGCCGCGATCCTGGAGCGCCGGGGGGCGGCCGAGGACGTCGAGGCGCTGTTCCGCCGGATGCTCGCGGGCTACGACCGGATGCGCGAGCCCGATCCGGTCGAGCTGTCCGCGCTGCTGAACCGGCTCGGCCTGCTGCTCGGCCGGAGGGGGGCGCGCGCCGAGGCGGCGCCGCTCTTCCAGCGGGCGATCGCGCTGCGCGAGGGGGCGACCTCCGCCCGCCATCCGCTCGTGGCGGAGGCGCTTTACAACGCGGCCACGTTCCTCGAGGAGGACCGCCCGGTGGCCGAGCGGGAGGCGATGCTCCGGAGAGCGCTGGAGATCGCCGAGGCGGACCCGTCCGTGGAGGGGGCGCTGCTCGCGTCGATCCTCCACAACCTGGCGGTCGCGCGGGAGGCGCTCGGGGACGCGGCCGAGGCGGCGGGGCTGTACGCGCGCGCGCTCACCGCGCGGGAGGCGCTCGTCGGGGCCGCCCACCCGTCGCTCCGGCCGACCCTTGTCCGGCTCGCCCAGGTCCACCACGCCGCGGGGCGGCCCTCCGC
>JAICEP010000576.1 GCA_025924095.1 Sorangium sp. | reverse complement strand
TTCCAGGAGCGGAACGCGACCGAGCTCTCGGCCGGCGCTCCCGGGTCGCCGGACAGCTGCTCCGGGGATTCGGGCGGGCCTGCGTGCCTCATGATCGCGGGAGAGCCGCACCTCCTCGGCATCAGCGTCCGCGCGCTCGGCGCGCCCGACGGCCCCGACTGTGGAGACGGCGGGATCTACACGCTCGTGCCCGCATACGGCCGCTGGATCGACGAGAACGCTGACGGAGAGGTGCCTGCCACGGGCGAAGGCGCCACGCCGGCGGCGGGCTTCGGCGGAGACCCGCCGGGCGGATGCGCCGTCGGCCGCACCGGGCGCCCCCTGGACCGCAGGGGCATCGGAGCGCCAGCGGCCTTGATGGCGAGCGCCATCGTGACGTTCCTGCGACGATCCAGGGCACGCCGATGAGGGTGACCCTGGCGCGAGCACCCCGAGCACGACGCCGATCGACCTGATCCAGGACGAGCTCGATCCCCTCCCGAGGACGGGCGTCTGCCTGGCGTCCGCCTCGGGCCCGATCGCGATGAGCCGCTCGCCCCGCCGCGGATGGGGTAGTGTGCCCTCCGTGCCGACGATCTTCACCAAAGGCGACATCCTCCACACCGACGGAGTGCGCGCCTACGCCCACGGTTGTAACTGCGCGGGGACCATGGACACGGGGGTCTCCGTCGCCTTCAAGAAGCGGTGGCCGCGGATGCTCGAGGCTTACGCCCAGCGCTGCGCCGAGCGCAGGCCGACGCTCGGGGACGTCTTCACGTGGAGCGAGGGCACGGACACGGTCTACTGCCTGGCGATCCAGGAGAGCGAGGCAAAAAAGGCGACCCTGCCGGCCCTTTCGCGATCCCTGAAGACGATGGTGGAGCTCGCTGCGAAAGCGGGGATCGACCGGATCGCGCTGCCGCGCCTCGGGGCCGGGAGCGCCGGGCTCGACGGGCAGCGGGTGAAGCGCGTCCTCGCGGAGAGCGGCGCCCACACGAGCGTCACGCTCCTTGTCTTCGAGCAGTTCGTGCGCGCGCGGACCGCGTAGCCGCAGGCGGCTCGCTGCGCGAGTCCTTGCCTCTGCGCGGTGCGCGCCGTGATCGACCGAGGAACGTGGGGCTCAGCGGCGTGGCGCTCCTCCGCTCGCGGCGTGACGCCGGCTGTTCGTCGCAGCGGGGGCGCCGCCCGTCACGACCAGCGCGGGCGGCTCATGGAGACGGCCGCGGGCCCGCCTGGTACCCTGCGAAGCTCCTGTGAGGAGGCGCTGCGCAGATGATCCATGAAACCGTCGATGTCCTCGATCCAGACCTCTACCTCGCGGGCGCGCCGCACGATCGCTTCGAGATCCTCCGGCGGGAGGCCCCCGTCTACTGGCACCCCGAGCCGGCGGGCAGGGGGTTCTGGGCGATCACGCGGCACGCCGACGTCGCCCGCATCTCGCGCGACCCGGCCGCGTTCTGCTCGGGGCGCGGCGTCTTCATCGAGGATTTCCCGCCGGGGGACATGCGCGACAACCCCGATGTCATGATCATGATGGACCCGCCCCGGCACGCCCGCTTCCGGGCGCTGGTCAGCAAAGGGTTCACGCCCCGTGTCATCCAGCGCCTCGAGACGCACGTGCGGGAGCACGTGACGCGGCTCATCGACGAGGCCTGTGTGCGCGGCGGGTGCGACTTCGCCAGCGACATCGCGGGCAAGCTGCCCCTGACCGTAATCCTCGAGATGCTCGGCGTCCCCCGCGAGGATCAGGAGCAGATGCTCGACTGGACGATGCGGTTCTTCGGGGCCGGCGACCCCGACGTCGGCGTCACGCCCGAGGAGCTGAACGCGGTGCTCCACAACATGAACGCCTATGCCCACAGGCTCGCCGAAGAGCGGCGCAGGGCGCCCAAGGACGACATGCTGAGCCTGCTCATGGCCGCCGAGGTGGACGGCCAGACGCTCTCCTACACGGAGTTCGGCGGCTTCTTCAACCTGCTGCTGACGGCCGGCCACGACACAACGAAGAACCTCATTTCCAACGGGATGCTCGCGCTGATCGAGCACCCCGACCAGCGCCGGCGCCTGCTCCAGGATCCCTCGCTCCTCCCGACCGCCATCGAGGAGATGCTGCGCTTCTCGCCGCCGGTCTATTACTTCCGGCGCTCGGCGGTGCGGGACACCGAGCTGGATGGGCAGCGGATCGCGGCCGGGGACAAGGTGGTCCTGTGGTACGTCTCGGCCAACCGCGATGAGGCGGTCTTCAGGGATCCGCAGAAATTCGATGTCGGCCGGACGCCCAACGAGCATCTCTCCTTCGGCATGGGTCCCCACGTGTGCCTGGGCCTCGCGCTCGCGCGCCTGGAGGCGCGGGTCGCCTTCGAGGAGCTCCTGCGCAGGCTCCCGGAGCTCGAGCTCGCCGGGCCGGCCGTGCGGCTCCGCTCGAACTGGGTGAGCGGCGTGAAATCGATGCCGGTCCGGTGCGCGCGCCCTGCCGGGTAGCGCGCGGCGCGCCGGGGCGTCACTGGCTCGCCGTCATCGCGCTGTGCTTGCGGCTGTAGCCGAAGTAGATCGCGAACCCGAGGAGGAGCCAGATGGCGAGACGCAGCCAGTTCTCGGTGGGCAGCGAGAACATGAGGAGGAGACAGATCACGATCCCGAGGATCGGGGTGAGCGGATAGAGCGGCACCCGGAACGGGCGCGGCGCGTCCGGCGCCACCCGGCGCATGACCAGGACCGCCGCGCAGACGAACAGGAACGCAAGGAGCGTCCCGATATTGACGAGCTCCGCCAGGATCCGCAGCGGGAGGAGCGACGAGAGGGTGGCGACAACGAACCCGGTGACGAGGGTGGACTTCCACGGCGTCCTGAAGACCGGATGCACCGCTCCGAAGAATTTACTGGGCAGGAGCCCGTCGCGGGCGATGGCGAGCAGCACGCGCGGCTGGCTGTTCATGAGCACGAGCAGCACGGAGGTGATCCCCGCGACCGCCCCGAGGGAGATGATGAACTGCGCCCACGGGAGGCCGACGTGCGCGAAGGCGTCAGAGACGGGCGCGTCGATGCTCAGCTCGGTGTAGGGCACCATGCCCGTCAGGATCGCCGCGACGGCGACGTAGAGCACGGTGCAGAGGACGAGCGAGGCCACGATGCCGATGGGGAGATCGCGCTGCGGGTGCTTCGCCTCCTCGGCGTGGGTCGAGACCGCATCGAACCCGAGGTAGGCGAAGAAGATGGTCGCGGCGCCGGCGAGCATCCCGAGCGGCTCGCCCCCTTTGCCGATCTCGCCGAAGATCGTGTGACCGAAGAAGCTGAGCCCCCCGAACCCGAACGGCGCGAACGGTCGCCAGTTGTCCGGGTTGACGTGGAACGCGCCGACGACGATGACGAAGAGCACGACCGCGAGCTTGAGCGCGACGATGACGGCGTTGAAGGTCGCGCTCTCGCGGATGCCCTTGAGCAGCATCATCGTGACCGCGGCCGTCACGAGGATGGCGGGGAAATCGATGACCGACCCCGTGGACACGAGCTCGCCGATCGCTGGATCGTAGTCGAACGGCGCGCTCCTGAGCTCCCTTGGCAGCTCGACCCCGAAGATTCCGATGAAGTCCTGGAAATAGTGGGACCACCCGTGCGCCACGGCGGCGGCGCCGACGGCGTACTCGAGGATGAGATCCCACCCGATGATCCACGCCGGCAGCTCGCCGAGCGTCGCGTACGCGTACGTGTAGGCCGAGCCCGCGACCGGCACCATCGCCGCGAACTCCGCGTAACAGAGGGCCGCGAACACGCAGGCCATCCCCGCGACCACGAAGGACAGCATCAGCGAGGGACCTGCCTTGTCGTGCGCGGCCTGACCGGTGAGTACGAAGATGCCTGTCCCGATGATGGCGCCGATCCCGAGGCTCGTGAGCTGCAGCGGCCCGAGGGCGCGGTGGAGGCGGTGCTCTCCCTCCAGCTCCTTTTTCAGGACCGATATCGGTTTGCGGACGAATAGCCGGCTCCCCATGAACTTCGGTGTGCTGGCTCTGCGGCCCGGCCCTCGGCACGTCAAGCCAGAGGCACGCCGACAAGGAGGCGATGACCTCGGCACGGACATCGCGCGGGCGCAGGGGGTGAGCCGCCGCTCCCTCGACGGCGCGACGGCAGAGCAGCTCGGCGGCTCGCTGGCCGCGCACATCCGCTGGAGCCTGCCATCGTCCGCTCGCCGCGAGCGGACTGTCGCTTTTCGGCGAGCGTGATTTGTGGGCGAGAGGTCCCGGGTGAAGCCGGGGAGAGCGCCGCGCCCAAGACAGGCCTGGCTCAGCGCCCGGGCGACGCGGTACGGTCACCCGTGACCGATACTGTCCTGCTCATCGACGACGATCCGGGCTTCCGCGACGCCTACCGCGAGCTCCTTTCGCTGGACGGGTACGCGGTCGCCGAGGCCGGGGCCGCCCCGAAGGCCCTCGCGGAGCTCCGCCGCACGAGCGCGCGCCTCGTCGTGCTCGACCTGATGCTGCCGCCGTCGGGCCGCCCCGAGGAGGGCGCCGCGCTCGCCGAGAAGATCCTCGCCGAGCGGCCCGCGGCCAAGGTGATCGTCGTCTCCGGCGCGGGCGAGACCCCGCTCGCCCTGCGGCTCGTCGAGCGCGGCGCGTATGATTTCCTGGCCAAGCCGGTCGACCCGGACGTGCTGCTCGCCGTTGTCGCGCGCGCGGCGGCGCGCCTCGCGCTGGAAGACCGGGTGGCGGAGCTGGAGCGCTCGCTCACCGCCCGCGAGGGCGACGCCTCGGCGCTGCTCGGGCAGTCGCCGGCGTTCCTCGAGGCGAAGACGCTGTGCGAGCGCGCGGCGCCGACCGACGTGCCGGTGCTCATCACGGGCGAATCCGGGACGGGCAAGGAGGTGTTCGCCCATTACCTGCACGCGAGGAGCCGGCGGAAAGGCAAGCCGTTCATCGCGGTCAACTGCGGCGCGCTCGCGCCGACCCTGCTGGAGTCGACGCTGTTCGGCCACCGCAAGGGCGCCTTCACGGGCGCGATCAAGGACGCTCCAGGCCTGTTCGTCGAGGCGGACGGAGGGACTCTATTCCTCGACGAGCTCGGCGACATGGATCCGGCGCTGCAGGTGAAGCTCCTGCGGGTGCTCGAGACGGGCGAGATCCTGCCGGTCGGCGCGGCGCGCCCGGTGACCGTGGACGTCCGCATCGTGTCGGCCACCCACAGGGCGCTGGAGTCGATGGTCGCGAACAAGACCTTTCGCGACGATCTCTACTGGCGCGTGCGCGGGATCGAGATTGCCTTGCCGCGGCTCGCGGATCGCGTGGGGGACCTGCCGCTGCTCGCGCAGCATTTTCTGAACGTGTCGCGCGCGCTCGTGCCTCGCTCGCCCGTGACGGCGATCTCGCCCGGCGCGATGCGGCGGCTCGAGGCCTGCGACTGGCCCGGCAACCTGCGCGAGCTCCGGCACGAGATGCAGCGCGCGCTCGTGAT
>JAICEP010000575.1 GCA_025924095.1 Sorangium sp. | reverse complement strand
GCCCTCGAGCACCCCGAGCTTCGGTGCACGCGCATCGACCTGGATCCCGCAGGCTCCGCGGGCGAGGCCGAGGCCCTGGTTCGAGAGCTCCTCTCGGAGCGATGGGAAGAGGAGATCGCGCTGCGGGCCGAGCGCCGCTACGTCGGCGCGCTGTCGCGGGTGTCCGATGAGGAGGTGCGCGGGGCGGAGCAGGACAGCGCGCGGCCTGCCATTCGCGCCGATGCCACGTACCTGATCACCGGCGGCGTGGGGGGCCTCGGCCTGCTCGCCGCGAAGTGGCTCTCGGACGCGGGAGCGAAGCACCTCGTGCTCGTCGGGCGGCAGGGGGTGACCACGGAGGCGCAGGCCGCGGCGATCGCCGCCCTGGAATCGGCCGGCGTCGAGGTGACGGTGGCGAAGGCCGACGTCGCCGATCCGGCGGAGCTCGCCGCGCTCGTGCGCGACGTGAGGGCGCGCCTGCCAGAGCTCCGCGGCGTGCTCCACACCGCCGGCGTGCTGGATGACGGGCTCCTCATCAACCAGGACATGGAGCGCTTCCGCAAGGTGTTCGCGCCGAAGGTGCTCGGCGCATGGAACCTTCACGCAGCGACGCTGGACGCGCCGCTCGATTTTTTCGTCCTCTACTCGTCGTCGGCGTCGCTCTTCGGCCCGCCTGGCATCGGGAACTACGTGGCCGCGAACGTCTTTCTGGACGCGCTGGCCCATCATCGCCGGCACCGCGGGCTGCCTGCGTTGAGCATCAACTGGGGGCTCTTCGCCGGCGTCGGCATGGGGATCACGGCCGAGCGCGAGGGGCGCATGACGCAGCGCGGGTGGCGCAGCATCACGCCCCAAGAGGGCGAGGCGCTCTTCCACCGCCTGCTCTCCGTGGACCGCGCGCAGATGGGCGCCGTGCACTTCGACGCGCGGCACTGGGTTGATCTCCACCCGCTCGTGGCCTCCTCGGAGCGCCTGTCCTCGATCGTGGCCGAGGCCCGCGCCGCCGCGGCCGGAGCCCGCGCCGCCGCGCCGCGGCTCGCCGCGTTCGTGCGCGCGCTCCGCGAAGCGGCGCCGGACGAGCGCCGGCGGAGGGTCGAGAAGCTCGTGCGCGAGCAGGTGGCCGCAGTGCTGCGGATCGACGGCGCCCGCATCGACGCGCGGGCGCCCTTCAGGACGCTCGGGTTCGACTCGATCATGGGCCTCGAGCTGCGCAACTGCCTCGAGTCCGGGCTCGGCCTCACGCTCTCGGCGACGCTGGTCTGGACCTATCCGACGGTCGCCGCGCTCTCGGAGCAGCTCGCCGTCGAGCTCGATCCCGTCGATTTGCCGGGCTTGCCGGGCCCGGACGCGAAAGCCGGGCCTCTCGACGGCTCGCCGGAGGCCGACGTGGCCCTCGATGTGCACGCTTCGGACGACGATCTGCTCGCGGCCTTCGACGCGTCGATGAGCAGGATCGAGAGGGGACGCAAGGAATGACCACGGCCCTGCTGGAGGAGTACCGGGCGCGCCTGCGCAAGGCGATGGTCAAGCTCGGGGAGCTGGAGGCCGAGCTCGAGGCGACGCGGCGAGCGGCGGCCGAGCCGATCGCGATCCTCGGCATGGGATGCCGCTTCCCGGGGGGGGCGACCAGCCCGGAGGCGTTCTTCCGGCTGCTGGAGGGAGGCGCGGACGCGGTCGCCGAGGTGCCCGGCGAGCGCTTTCGCCTGGGCTCCTCCGCGGCGGACTCCGCCGATCCCGGGGCAAGGGCGGCGCGCTGGGGCGCGTTCTTGAAGGAGGACGTCGGCCTCTTCGATGCGGCCTTCTTCGGCATCGCTCCCCGGGAGGCGCGGGCGATGGACCCGCAGCAGCGGCTCCTGCTCGAGGTCGCGTGGGAGGCGCTGGAGCGCGCAGGACAGGTCCCGGAGAAGCTGTTCGGCGGCCGGGTCGGCGTCTTCGTCGGCACGTCGATGACCGATTACGCCGAGCTCAGCGGCGCCAGCATCGCCGAGTCGGGTGACGTCTATACGGTCACCGGGACGGGACACTGCTTCACGGCGGGCAGGCTGTCCTATGCGTTCGGGTTCCAGGGGCCGAGCATGATCGTCGACACGGCCTGCTCGTCCTCGCTGGTGGCGGTTCACCTCGCCTGCCAGAGCCTGCGGAGCGGCGACAGCGCGCTGGCCCTGGCCGGCGGCGTGAACCTCATCCTCTCGGCCACGCCGATGCGGCTCCTGGCGAGGAGCCAGGTGCTCTCGCCGGACGGCCGCTGCAAGGTGTTCGACGCCGGGGCGAACGGCTTCGTGCGCGGAGAGGGGTGCGGGATGATCGTGCTGAAGCGCCTGTCGGACGCGCAGCGCGACGGCGACCCGATCCTCGCCCTGATCCGCGGATCGGCGGTGAACCAGGACGGCCGGTCCACGGGGCTGACAGCGCCCAACGTGCTGTCGCAGAAGGCGCTGCTGCGAAAGGCCCTCGAGAACGCGCAGGCGGCGGCCTCGTCGATCGGGTACGTCGAGACGCACGGGACGGGGACGTCGCTCGGCGATCCGATCGAGCTCGAGGCGCTCAAGGCCGTGCTTGGAGCGCCGCGCGCGGACGGCGCGGCGTGCGTCCTCGGCGCGGTGAAGACCAACATCGGACACCTCGAGGCGGCAGCCGGCGTGGCAGGGTTGATCAAGGCGGTGGTCTGCCTGGAGCGCGAGATCGTTCCGCGGAACCTGCACTTCAGGGCGCTGAACCCCCGGATCACGCTGGAAGGGACGCCCTTCATCGTCCCCACGGCGCCCGTCCCATGGAAGCGCGGAGAGAAGCCGCGGCTCGCGGGCGTGAGCTCGTTCGGCCTGAGCGGGACGAACGCGCATGTCATCGT
Organism: Sorangium sp.; assembly: GCA_025924095.1. Taxonomy (GTDB): domain Bacteria; phylum Myxococcota_A; class Polyangia; order Polyangiales; family Polyangiaceae; genus Sorangium. The sequence continues at coordinate 2,608 of JAICEP010000575.1, read as the reverse complement.
GGAAGAAGCGCCCAGGCTGGAGCCTGTGGCGGACGCGCGAGAGGCATCGAGCTACCTCCTGCCGCTGTCGGCGAAGAGCCCGGAGGCGCTCTCGGCCCTCGCGAGGCTGTACGGCGAGGCGCTGGTTGTCGAGGCGTCCCAGGAGGGCGGGGCGCGCCTGCACGACATCGTGTACACGGCGAGCGTGCGGCGCAGTCACCACGAGCACCGGCTGGCCGTGGTAGGGCGCGGCCGAGCGGAGGTGGCCGCCGCGCTCTCCGCGTTCGCGCAGGGTGAATCGCCGGCGGGCCTGGTCCGCGGCAAGGTGCCTCCGGCGGGGCGAGGCCGCGTCGCCTTCGTCTTCTCGGGGCAGGGCTCCCAGTGGGTCGGGATGGGGCGCTCGCTCCTCGGCGAGGAGCCGGTGTTCCGCGCCGCGATCGAGGCCTGCGACGCGCTCGTTCAGCGGCACGCGGGCTTCTCGTTGCTCGAAGCGCTCGCCGCGCCGGAGGCGAGCTCGCGCCTGAACGAGACCGAGGTCGCGCAGCCTGCCTTGTTCGCGATCCAGGTCGCGCTGTCGGAGCTGCTGAGGTCGTGGGGCGTCACCCCGGACGCGGTGGTGGGCCACAGCGTCGGCGAGGCGGCGGCGGCCTACGTGGCCGGAGCGCTGAGCCTCGAGGCGGCGGTGCGCCTCGTCTGCCTGCGCGGACGCGTGATGCAGAAGGCGACAGGGCTCGGGAAGATGGCCTCGGTCGCGCTCGGCGCCGAGGACGGGGCGCGCGCCCTCCGCGGCCACGAGGACCGGCTCTCGATCGCGGCGATCAACGATCCCGGCTCGGTGGTGCTCTCCGGAGAGGCCGCGCCGCTCGAGGAGCTCCTGGAGCGGCTCCGGGGGCAGGGCGTGCTCTGCCGGATGCTGGGCGTGAACTACGCGTTCCACAGCCCGCAGATGGCGCCGCTGGAAGGCGAGCTCGCGCGCGAGCTGGGGCGGCTCGCGTCGCGCCGGGCGGCGATCGCGATGTACAGCACGGTGACAGGCGCGCAGATCGAGGGCGAATCGCTCGATTCCGGGTACTTTGCTCGGGGCATCCGGGCGCCGGTGCTGTTCGCGCAGGCGGTGGAGGCCGCGGCTTCGGACGGCTGTCGGGTCTTCGTGGAGATCGGCCCGCACCCGGTGCTCGCCGTCAACCTGAGGCAGTGCCTCGGGGAGGAGAGCGGCGAGGGCCGGAGCGTGATCACGCTGCGTCGCGGGCACGACGAGCGCGAGAGCCTGCTGCGCGCGATGGGCCAGCTGTACGCCCACGGCCAGACGGTCGAGTGGCCAGCGCTCTTCTCTCCGGGAGGCCGCACCGTGGCGCTGCCGACCTACCCCTGGCAGCGACAGCGGTACTGGCTCGATGCCCCCGGCGCGACGCCGCGCGGGAGCGCGACGTCGGAGACGGCGGAGACGTCGCGGCCGGAGGCGACGGAGGGCTCGTTCGGCGTCGCGCCCGCGGACTGGCTGTACGAGGCCCGATGGCGTCCGGCGCCGCTCGCGCCGTCGCGGCCTCCGGCGCCGGCGCACTGGGTCGTGCTCGCGGACGAGGGGACGGTAGGAGACCGGCTGGCCGACGCGCTCGAAGCCGAGGGGGCGACCTGCTCGCGGCTTCGCTCGGGGACCGCATCGGATCTGCAGGGTCAGGACGGGGCGCCCCTGGATCCGGCCTCCGCGGCGGAGCTCGGCGCGTGGTGGGCCGACCGCATCGCGGCGCGCGGACCGGTCCGCGGGGTGGTGTACCTCGCTGGCCTCGACGCTGTGCCGGAGGGAGGCGAGGGGCTTTCCGCGGCGATCGGGCGGAGCGTGACCCGCGCGCTCGCCTGGGTGCAGGTGGTGGCCAGGAGCGAGCTCAGCCCGCCGCCGAAGCTCTGGCTCGTGAGCCGCGGGGCCGTCGCGGCGGCTCCGGGCGACGCCGTGCCCGCGCCGTGGCAGGCGCCGCTCTGGGGCCTCGGTCGGGTGCTGGCGCTCGAGCACCCGGAGGTATGGGGAGGGCTCGTCGATCTGGCCCCTTCGGTCGAGGACGGCGAAGAGGCCGCGCTGGCGGCCCACCTGCTCGCGTCGGACGGTGAAGATCAGATCGCCTTGCGAGGCGCCCAGCGCTACGCGGCGCGCCTCGTGCGCGGCGCCCTTGGCGAAGGTGCGCGCGAGGTGGCGCTCGATCCCGGCGCGACGTACCTCGTCACGGGTGAGCTCCGCGCGCCGGCGCTCGATGTGGCGCGGTGGATGGTCGACCGCGGCGCGCGGCAGCTCTGCCTCCTCGGGGCGGACGAGCCGGACGAGGGCGCCCAGGCTGCGCTGCGCGCGCTGGAAGCGAGGGGAGCGCGTGTCACGGTGGTCCGGGCCGACGTCGCCGACGCCGCGGCGCTCGGGGAGGCGCTCGCCGCGCTCACGGCCGGCGGCTGCCCGCTGCGCGGCGTTGTGCACGCCGCGGAGGCGCTCGAGGACGGGGTGCTGCTCCAGCAGAGCGCCGACCGCTTCGCGCGCGTCCTGCGGCCCAAGGCGGAGGGGGCGTGGAACCTGCACCTCGGCACGCGCTCGCTCGACCTCGACTTCTTCGTCCTGTTCTCGTCGGGCGCGTCCCTCCTGGGCGTGGAG
>JAICEP010000574.1 GCA_025924095.1 Sorangium sp. | reverse complement strand
GAGGCCGCGGCGGCAGGGGCCGCGGCGGCGAGGGCCGCGGCGGCGGCAGGGGCCGCGGCGGCGAGGGCGGACTGCGGCGCCGCGGCGCGGGCCTCGCGGTGGCGCTTGAGGCAGCCGGCCATGATCTCGCCGATGAGCGTGCGGTAATCCATCCCCGCCACCTTCGCGATCACGCAGAGATCGCTGAAGTCGGGGGTCAGGCCGGGCAGCGGGTTGATCTCGATGACGTACACCCTGCCGTCCTTTGCCATGCGCAGATCGACCCGCGCCACGTCGCGGCAGCCGAGGGCGGCGAACGTGTCGCGCACGACCTTCTCGATGCGGCGGAGCTCGGACGGCGTGAGCTGCGCGGGGCAATCGAAGCGCACCCGCGGCGTGTCCGCCTGCTTCTCCTCGTAGCCGTAGACCGGATAGGAGGGCGGGTCGACGAAGACGACCTCCATCGGCGGCAGCACCTTCGTCCGCCGCTCCCCGAGCAGGCCCACGGTGAACTCGCGCCCCGTGACGTACTCCTCGATGAGGGCCGGCTGGTGGTAGCGATCGACGAGCTGCCTCGCCGCGGCGCGCGCGGCGGCCTCGTCCTTGACCACGGACGAGGAGGTGATCCCCTTCGAGGTCCCCTCGGCGTTGGGCTTCACGATCACCGGATAGCGGAACGGCTTCAGCTTCTCGCGCCCGGTCGTGACCACCTGCCACTCGGCCGTCTCGATGCCGGCGGCCCGCAGGATCTGCTTCGTCAGCCCCTTGTCGAGCGCCAGCGAGAGCGTCGTCGCGTCCGAGCCGCTGTAGGGGATGCCGAGCAGCTCGCAGAGCGCCGGCACCTGCGCCTCCCGGCCGCGGCCGCGGAGCCCCTCGGCGATGTTGAAGACCACGTCGACCCCGGACGCGGCGAGCGCGCGCGGCAGATCCGGGGTCGCCTCGAGCGGGACCACGGTGTGGCCGTAGCTCTCGATGGCGCTCGTGATCGCCTGGATGGTGCGCGGCGAGTCGAACTCGGCCTCGGAGTCGGACGCGGCGCCGGCGCCCGCCTTGCCAGCGCCCCCGTCGGCCGCGGCGGGCTCGCCCCGCTTCATGTTGTAGGTGAAGCCGACGCGGAGCGCGGTGCGCTTCGCCCGGCGCGGCAGGCTGCTCTCCAGGAGCGGCAAGAGCCCCCGCCGCTTGCAGGCGCTCCTCACGATGGCCCGGATCACGCCGTCGAAGTCGACGCCGCGCTGGGCCGCGGCCACGAAGACGCTGGCGCCCGGCTGGAGCGTGGGCAGCCCGTCGACCTCGAGGAAGTGCACGTCGTGGCCCTGGCCGCGCGCCGACGACGGCGTGACCCGGAACTCGCAGCGCGCATGGTCCTTGAGGTCGAGCGCGCGCACGATGCGCGCGGTGAGCGACCGGATGCGCTCGATGACGGGCGCGGGCAGCTGCGCGGGCCGGCGCGTCACCTGCTCGGGCCTCCCGTGCTTCAGGTTGAAGTCGTACACGTTGTAGTTGCCCGGCACCTGGGGGTCGATCACGAACTCGATGGGCGTGAGGATCCCCTCCGGGACGCCCGCGCCGTTCGGCCGCGCGCCGCTCGCCTCCTTGAGGCCGTCGACGAAGGAGCACGCGACGTCGACGCCGGCGATGTAGTGCTCGACGAGCAGCCCCGCCTCGAAGCGCGTGAGCTGCCGCTCGACCACCTCGGCGAGGTGGTACGCGTCCTCGCAGACGCTCCACTCCCGGGAGATCCCCTTCGAGGAGCCCTCGAAGTTCGGCTTCACGATGACCGGGAAGCTCATGTCGTCGAGCGCGCCGCTCTCCAGGGTGGTCCGGTTGACGAGGCGGGCGCGCGGGGTCGTGACGCCGTAGCTCGCGAGGACGCGCTTGGTGAGCGACTTGTCGAGCGCGACGTTCAGCGTGTAGGCGTCGGAGCCGGTGTACGGGATGCCGAGCTCGTCGAAGAGCGACGGATAGAACGCCTCGCGCGTCTTGCCCTTGTGGCCCTCGGCCGTGTTGAAGATGAGCTCCGGCTGGACCGCCTCGAGCCGCGCGAGGACCCGGGAGGCCGGCCCGCTGACCTCGATCCGCTCCACCTCGTGCCCGGCCCGCTCGAGCGCGCCGGCGATGGCGGCGATCGTCTCCGGGCTATCGAACTCTGCTTCCTCGGCGGACCCCGTGATCTTCAGGTTGTGCGTGACCGCGATACGCATGCTCTCTCCTGTGCCGCTCGTCCGGGCCGCGCCTCCTGTGCTCTGTCGGAGGCGCCTGCGCGTGCGAGATTACGGTGAGCGCGCCTGATTTGCGGCGGAAAAAACGGGGATGCCTGGCGGCATATGATGGGACTGGCCGGGCTCCCGCTCGCGCGATGGTCGTGCTAGCGACCCCCGTGTGGATCGTTTTGCCGCACACGACGCCGACCGCCCCCCGCCGCCCGAGCCTGGCCTCCCTTACGAGGAGCTGAACGAGCCGCAGGCGCGCGCGGCCCGCCACGCGGCGGGGCCGCTGCTCATCTTCGCGGGCGCGGGGAGCGGAAAGACGCGCGTCATCGTGTACCGGATCGCGAACCTCATCGTGACGCACCGTGTCCCCCCCTACCGGATCCTCGCGGTGACGTTCACGAACAAGGCGGCGTCCGAGATGAAGCGCCGGCTGGAGGGGCTCATCGGGGCCGACATCGTGAAGGACCTCTGGGTGGGCACGTTCCACTCCGTGTGCGCGCGCCTCCTGCGCCGGCACCACGAGGCGGCCGGGCTCGACAAGAACTTCATCATCTATGACGACGACGACCAGCGCGCCGTCATGAACCGCGTCCTCAAGGAGCTCCACCTCGACGATCGGCGCTATCCGCCCCGCCAGGTGCTCTCGCGCATCCACGCCGAGAAGCAGGAGGGGCGGGGGCCCGGCGAGTTCGAGCGCAAGGGCTACTTCGACGACGCCATCGTGCGGTGCTTCGAGGCCTACGAGCGGCACCTCAAGGCGGCGAGCGCGGTGGACTTCGACGACCTCCTGCTCTCCGTGCTCCGCCTCGCGGAGGACCCGGCGAGCCTGGCCGGCGAGGATCTCCGGGGGCGCTTCCGCCACGTGCTCGTCGACGAGTTCCAGGACGTGAACCAGGTGCAGTACCGGCTCGTCCGGGCGTTCTGCAGGAGCCACGACAACCTCTGCGTGGTCGGCGACGACGACCAGAGCATCTACCGCTGGCGCGGCGCGGACGTCCAGAGCGTCCGCGGCTTCCGGCGCGATTTCCCGCACGCGGAGGTGGTGAAGCTCGAGCAGAACTACCGCTCTGTGGGGCACGTCGTGCGCGGCGCGCTCGGCGTGATCCGGCACGCCTCGGACCGCGAGCCGAAGGAGCTCTGGACGTCGAACGAGGACGGCGCGCAGATCGACGTGGTGGCGGCCGACAGCGAGCACGACGAGGCGGCGTGGGTCGTCGAGTGCGTCCGCGAGCTCATCGCGCAGGGCGTCTCGCCGAACGAGATCGCGGTGTTCTACCGGATCCATGCGCAGTCGCGCGTGCTCGAGGAGGTGCTGCGCGAGGCGCGCATCCCGTACCAGATCATCGGCGGCACGCGCTTCTTCGAGCGGGCGGAGGTGAAGAACCTGCTCTCGTACCTGCGCGTCGTGGCCAACCCCCGCAGCGACGTGGATCTCAACCGCATCATCAACGTGCCGGCGCGCAAGATCGGCCAGAGCACGGTGGACAAGCTCATCCAGGCGGCGGACGTGCTCGGCGTGTCGCTCTACGAGGCGATCACGCCGCTCGTGGAGGGGGCGGTGCCGCCGTCGGAGATGCCGGGGGGCCAGCTGCCGCCGCTGCCGACGGCGGCGAAGCGGAGCCTGCTCGGCTTCCGCGATCTGATGCAGGGGCTCATGACGGAGGCGAAGAGCGCGTCGCCGAGCGCGCTCGCGGAGGAGGTGCTCGCGCGGTCGGGCTACGCGAGGATGCTCGAGCAGGACGACAGCGTCGAGGCCGAGGCGCGGCTCCAGAACTTGCGCGAGCTCGTGCAGTCGCTCGTGGACTACGAGCAGGAGGCGATCGCCGCCGGCGACCAGGCGACGCTCTCGGGCTACCTGGAGCGGGTGAGCCTCGTGTCGGACGTCGACGCGCTCGTGGACATGCCGAAGGTCGCGATGATGACGATCCACGCCGCGAAGGGGCTGGAGTTTCATGCCGTGTTCCTGACCGGCATGGAGGAGGACCTCTTCCCGTTCCGGAGCCAGGATCCGAACCGCAAGGGGGACATCGAGGAGGAGCGCCGCCTCGCGTACGTCGCGATCACGCGGGCGCGGGCGCGGCTCTGGATCACGCATGCGGCGCGGCGGGCGATCTTCGGCCAGACGCGTTACGGCTTGCCGAGCCGCTTCCTGGCCGACCTCCCGCCGGCCGCGGTGCGCCCGATGGCGACGCCGACGGCGATGATGGCGCAGCGCCGGGGCGACGTCGGGGGCGGCGGGTACGCCGGGTCCAGGTCCGGCGGCGCGGGAGAGACCCGTGGCTTCTGGGAGGGCCGGGATCGGAGGCCTGCGGCGCAGCCCGAGGAGCGGCTGGCGTGGTCGCGGTTCGCGGCGGAAGGCGAGCCCGCGAGGGCGCCGGCCCCGCGCGGCGTCGAGCGACCCGAGCGGGCGCCGGGCGAGCGTTATGTCGAGCGGGAGGCGGTCGACGCGGGCGGCGAGGGTGGCGAGGGGCTGGTGCTGCGGCGCGGGACGCGGGTGTTCCACGAGCGGTTCGGGCCGGGCGTGGTGGAGAGCGTGGACCCGGGGGCGGATCCGATCGCGACGGTGAAGTTCTCCGGGTGGGGGAAGAAGCGGATCAAGGTGGCGTTCTTGCGCGCCGGGTCGTGAGGGAGCAGGACGGCGGGGGCCAGGCCGTGGGGGGATGACTCCCCGGCCGATGACGACGGGTTCCAGGCGGGATGACGATGGCTCCCCGCCGAAGTACATTGAGACCTTCGTCGAGAGCGAGCGAGGAAGCCTGCCGCGATCGGTATCTGAAGATCAATATGGTCAAGCGCCGTACACACTCGCTCTGTCGCCAGGGGCTCTGCTGGCACGACTGCATTCCCACCGTGCGCGAGGATTGGCTTCGGCCCCTCATGATTGCCTTCGACCGCATCGTCCGGGAGCACGCCGTCTTCCGCGAGATTTTCGGCATATCGTGGGTATGCCGGATGCCCTCGCGCGCGCGAGGGGCGATGGCCATGATCGGATACGTGCGCGCGCCCGCACGTAAGTCGCGACGCCGGTCGAGTCCAGGCCCGTCCAGCGTGGATTGATCTGGAGGTGGCGAACCCGCGCGCGCCCGTGCGCGCGGGCTGTGGTGCAGGAGGGTTCTTTCCCGCCGAGAGCGGGAAAGCTTGAGCGCGCGGCGAGCTCGGCGCCCCTGGGATCGGCGGCGCGCTGGGAACGGGGTGCGGGTTCGGGGCGGAGCGCTCGTCGGCGTCGAGGAGCTCGGCACGCGGCACGGGGT
>JAICEP010000573.1 GCA_025924095.1 Sorangium sp. | reverse complement strand
TGCCTGGGGTTCCTCACAGCGGCGCACCTCGGGTGCGCCCGCGACGACGAGAGGGCGCGCGCCGGCGCGGCCCCGAGCGATCCGGCGTGCGCGTGCGCTCCGGCGCAGATCGTCGACCCCACGCTGCTCGCCTTTCTCTCCAGGGCGCGCGCGGCGCACCACGCCGCCGACGTGGCGCTCGGCGCGGGCGATCGCGCCGCCGCGATCCGCGCCATCGAGGGGATCATCGCAGCGCCGAGGCCGCCGGGCGCGCCGCCGGAGGTCGCCGAGGTGACGGCGGACACCTACGCCCGGCTGGCGGAGCTCCGGGGTGAGGCCGGCGAGTTCGACGCCGCGGCGCGCGACATCGACGCGGGCCTCAGGCTGGCGCCGGCGCCCTCTCATTACGAGGGCCACCTCTACGAGGTGGCGGGCGTGGTCGAGGAGCGCCGCGCGAAGGCGCTGGAAGAGAAGGGGGATCGCGCGGCGGCGGCGCAGGCCCGCGCGCGCGCGGTCGGCCTGCTGGAGCGGTCGATCTCGATCCAGGATCACGTTATCACCGAGGCCCTGAAGGGCGCCCAGGAAAAGCCGCGCTGAAGCGCGCCCCGGCCGTGGTCTCCAATTGCGACGGGCGCGCGTTCCTCGTTAGACTCGGCGGGAGGGCGTCGCTGCCCGACTCGATGACGCTCCGTGTACCAAGGCCGAAACCCGGGTACGATCTCAAGTCGCTCCCGCTGAAACCCGCGGACGCGTTCCTCCTGTCGCGGATCGACGGCGTCCTGACCGATCGGGATCTGTCCTTGATCACGGGCATGTCGCACGGCGACACCGTCGAGGCGCTGCGCCGCCTGCGTGATTTCGGCGCCATCCTCCTGGACGGCGAGCCCTCTGGCCCGCCTCCGCCGCGGGGCGCGGCCGACGCTGCGCGGCGTGGGGCCGCGGCGGATCCGGAGCGGCCGACGTCGTCCGGGGGCGAGTCCGTCCCGCTCGGGCGCGACGCGCTCCAGCAGGTGGACTCCCTGCCGCTCTACGATCCTGCCGAGCTGGACGAGCCGGTCGAGCTCGCCCCCGACCGGAAGCGGCGGATCCTCGACCTCTACTATCGGATCGAGGATCTCAGCTATTACGCGCTGCTCGGCGTCTCGGACCAGGCGGACAAGAAGCAGATCAAGAGCGCCTATTACCAGCTCGCGCCGGAGTTCCATCCGGACACCTACTTCCGCAAGCAGCTCGGCTCGTACAAGCAGAAGATCGAGGCCCTCTTCACGCGCATCACGCTGGCGCACGACACGCTGACGTCGAAGCAGCGGCGCGCCGAGTACGACGGGTACCTCGAGCAGACCCACAAGAACCGGGCGATGGCGGCGCTGATCGAGCAGACGCCCCGCGACATCACCACCATCTCCACCGCCGTCGACGCCTCGGTGCGCGCTGCGTTCGCCGATCCGCACGACGTGGCCGGGTCGCCCGGACGTTACTCCTCCGAACGCCCACCCCCCGAGCAGGCCCCCGCCGCGGCGTTCACGCGCGCAGCGGCGCCGGCGCAGCCGTCCTACGCGGCGAGCTCGCCGGACCACGGAGGCGCGCCGGCGCGGAGCGCGTCGGTCGGCTCGCCCGCCGCGCCCGCTCCCAGCGCGAAGGATCGGCGCGAGACGTTCGCGCGCAAGCTCACCGGAGGCCTGCGGCGCGCTCCGGCGGGCGCGCCCTCCCCGGCGCCTGCCGCAGCGGCGGCCACGGCGCCTTCCGCAGCGGCGGGCACGGCGCCCGCCGCGGTGGCGGTGTCGAGGGTCCCGGGCGGCGTCCGATCGCCCGAGTCGATGAGGGCGGTCGAGGTGCTCAAGGCGCGTTACGATTCCGCCCGCAACGAGGCGCTCCGGAACCAGATCGCGCGGCACGCCGAGGCGGCTCGGTCCGCGCTCGACCGGAACGACTACGCGGGGGCGGCCAACGCGTTCCGGATCGCCGCGTCGCTCGCGCCGGAGGACGCCGCGCTCCAGAGCGCGTCGGCCGACGTGCAGCGCCTCGCGGCGGTGGCGCTGGCGGAAGGCTACCTCAAGCAGGCCCACTACGAGGCACAGACCGGGCGCTGGGTCGATGCGGCGCTGAGCTACGTGAAGGTGTGCAACGGTCGCCCGGACGACGCTGGCGCGCACGAGCGGGTCGCCCACGCGACGCTCCAGGCCGGGGAGAACACGCGGCGGGCGGTGGAGTTCGCACGGCGGGCGGTGGAGCTCGTGCCCACCTCGGTGGAGTACCGGCTGACGCTCGCGCTCTCGTACGCGGCCGCGGGGCTCACGAAGAGCGCGACCGGCGAGTTCGACCGCGCTGCCGAGCTCGCAGGGAACGACGCCCGGCTGCGCGGCCTCATCGCCCAAGCGCGCGAGCAGGCCAAGGCGTACGGGAAGCAAGTCTAGCGCCGCCCGGCGACGCCGGCCGCGATCGGGCCGGGGGCGGCGCCTTCGGAAGGGGCCGAGCACGATTGGCCCGCTCGGCTCCGCGAAACGGTCTAGCATCGTGACCTCGGCGGCCGTTCGGGCCGAAGATCACTAGCCGAAGATCACAAGAGGAGCAGCGGCATCGATGGAGCGTGTCATCGGCATTGACCTTGGCACCACGAACTCGTGCGTTGCCATCGTCGAGGAGGGCGTCCCGACCGTCATCCCGAATCGCGGTGGGTACAAGACGACGCCGTCCATGGTCGCGATCACCGAGGCCGGCAAGCGGCTCTGCGGGCACATCGCGAAGCGGCAGGCGATCACCAACGCCGAGAACACGGTCTACGCCGCGAAGCGGCTGATCGGCCGCAAGTGGTCGTCCCCGCAGGTGAAGAACGCGATCCTGACTGCCTCGTACAAGATCGTCGAGGGGCCGCACGGGGACGTCCGCATCCAGCTGCGCGACAAGACGTACTCGGTCCCCGAGATCAGCGCGATGGTCCTCCAGGAGATGAAGCTGTTCGCCGAGGACTACCTCAACGAGCCGGTCTCGAAGGCGGTGATCACCGTCCCCGCCTACTTCAACGACAACCAGCGGCAGGCGACGAAGGACGCGGGCCAGATCGCGGGGCTCGACGTCATCCGCATCGTCAACGAGCCGACGGCGGCGGCGCTCGCGTACGGGTTCGGCAAGAACTTCGAGAAGACGATCGCCGTGTTCGACCTCGGCGGCGGCACGTTCGACATCTCCGTGCTCGAGATCGGCGCGGGCGGGGTCTTCAAGGTCATCGCCACCGCGGGCGACACGTTCCTCGGCGGCGAGGATTTCGACGCGCGGGTCATCGACTGGCTGGTGCAGGGCTTCAAGGAGCAGCACGACGTCGATCTGCGGCAGGACAGGATGGCGCTGCAGCGGCTCAAGGACGCGGCCGAGAAGGCGAAGTGCGAGCTGTCCAGCGTGCTGGAGACCGAGATCAACCTGCCGTTCATCATCTCGAGCGCGCGCAACGAGGCGCTCCACCTCCAGCGCACGCTCTCGCGGGTCACGCTGCAGGAGCTGTGCGAGGACCTCGTCGAGCGGTGCGTCGAGATCTGCAGCCAGACGCTCGAGGACGCGCGGCTCGATCGCGACGAGATCGAGGACGTCGTGCTCGTCGGCGGCATGACGCGCATGCCGCGGGTGCAGGAGGCCGTGCGCGACTTCTTCGAGCGCGAGCCGTGCAAGGGGGTGCACCCCGACGAGGTGGTCGCGCTCGGCGCGGCGGTGCAGGGCGCCGCGCTCGTGGATGAGACGAAGCAGATGATCCTGCTCGACGTCACGCCGCACGCGCTCGGCATCATGACCTTCGGGTCGAACTTCGAGGAGCTCATCCCGCAGAACACCACCGTGCCCACGAGCCGGTCGAAGATCTTCACGACGAGCCGCGACAACCAGACCGCGGTGAAGATCCTGGTCATGCAGGGCGAGCACCAGAAGGCGACCGACAACGAGCTGCTCGGCGAGTTCATCCTCACGGGCCTGCGCCGCGCCCCGAAGGGCCAGGTCGAGATCGAGGTGACGTTCGAGATCAACAGCGACGGCATCGTCTCCGTGAGCGCGAAGGATCTGGAGACGGGCCAGCAGCAGTCGATCCAGGTCACCGCGTCGAGCGGCCTCACGAAGGAGGAGGTCGGCGAGATGATGGAGGCGGCGAAGGAGTACCTCGTCGATCGCCGCGTGAGCGACCAGTTCGAGGGCGTCCGGCAGGAGGCCGAGAAGCTCATCGCCGAGATCGAGCGGATGTTCCCGCAGGTAGAGCAGATCGTGGCGTCCAGCGATTTCGGCCGCGACGCCATCGGCAAGGCGCGCGGGATCGTGGACCGCTCGCGCCAGGCCATCGGCCGGCGCGACGCGGCCGCGGTCAAGGAGCAGATGGAGGCGCTCTCGCGCACCCACCGGATGTTCAAGGGTGTCGTAGCCAGGCCACAGGGGTGAACGGTGGTCGCGATGAGGGAAGACGATGCGGTCGGTGCCGCCTGACTCCAAGACCCTGGACTCCTCCTGGGGGCACGATGAGGTGGACGAGCTCGAGGACACTCAGCCGGTCGCCTCGAAGGAGATCCTCGCGCGCATCGCGCTAACGCGCGAGGGGCAGGGCTCACCCCGCATGGCGACCCCGCCCTCCGGCTTGCCGCCGCAGCCGGACGCCGAGGGCAAGATCACCCTTCCGCCGCCGATCCCGGTCAGCGAATACGTGGCAAAGATGATGACCCGTCGCTCTCATTCGAGCTCCGAGATCACCGCCCAGCGGCCGCGCCCGCCCGAGGGGCCTCCGGAGGGGTACCCGCCCGTGCCGACGCGCAAGACGATCCCCTGGGAGCCGCCGCCCGGCAGCAGCTTCTCGGGCAAGCACGGCCCGTCCAGCCTGGAGGCCGCGCGGCTCGGCCTGGAGGCCGCGCGGCTCGGCCTGGAGTGCGATGAGCCCGGGGTTCCGTCGCGGCCTGGCGGCCGGATGGGCTTCGGATCGCTCGAAGGGGAGCACGAGATCGGGCCGGACCTCGACGATTTACTGCGCGAGCCGGGCCAGGCGTACCCGCACAGCTTCGGGGAGATCGACGTCTTCGGTGGCCCTCCGGTCGATGCGCGGGACGTTCACGCCCCCCAGAGCGCGCGGGGGCGCGGATACGGCCCCGATGACGGAGCGCCGCTGGGCATCGATTTCCGGCTCGATCTCGGCTTCGAGGAGCCGGGCCTCGCCATGGATGAGCAGCCGGTCACGCCGCCTCCCGGCACGCTCCGGTACGGCCTGATCGTGGAGGACGACGAGCCCGCCTTCCGCGGCGGCACGGGCGCGCTCGCCGGCTCCACCTCGTACCGGGTCTCCGGCGACACGCAGGGCGGGGCGCGCGCGCCGCGCCGGCTCGAGACGGATCGCGCGCCGCGCCAGCTCGAGACGGATCGCGCGCCGCGCCAGCTCGAGACGGATCGCGCGCCGCGCCGGCTCGAGACGGATCGCGCGCCGGCGGCTGCTGCGAGGGTGGACAAG
>JAICEP010000572.1 GCA_025924095.1 Sorangium sp. | reverse complement strand
GCTGGCACAGCTCCAGCGACCGGCGCGTAGGTTGCACCCGGCGTACCAGGACGATCGAGCAGCAAATCCGCGGGAATAGACGCGGGTCGCCCGGGGATGTGCCACTTTGGGCCCGGGATCTGGCTCACGCGATGCGCCCGGGGCGGCGCTCGTGGAGGGGTCGCTCCGCGCTCGCGGGGGCGACGGCGGGAGATCGCGCCCGGCGAGGGCGCTCGTCATGAAGCGTGGCGGCCATCTCGCGATCGCACCGGCGAGTCGCCGCGAGCCGGCCCTGTCAGGATCGCGGTTCGGGCTCGCGCGATCAGCATAGATGACCTCCCTGACAACACCTCAACACAGCCCAGGACAAGGGCTGTCGGGTCTCCTCGCTCGCTGGCGCTCCCCTGGACATCGGCGCCCGACCGTCTCAGGCTCTCGCTCGAGCACGAGGCTCTTCGTTCAGGAGGAACCATGCAGATCGACTTCGAGATGCCTGTGATCGCGGACGGCGGCCTCGATGCGGGCGTGCTCGACCGGGTCCTTGTCGACCGGGAGCGGGGCGTGCTGACCCATGTGGTGCTCCGTTCACCGCTGGCGAGCGAAGAGCTCCTTGTATCGATGGATCTCGTGCAGGGCACGACGGGGGGCCAGCTCCGCCTGCGGCCGGGTCGAGACGAGCTCCTGGCGCTGCCTCGGTACTACGACGGACGGACGACGGTGCAGCCGGCGGGGCGGGTCGACACCTCGCTCGTCCCGCAGCCGCCCGAGCGGAGGCAGGAGCTGGAAGAGGCCCTTGGGGTCACCGAGGATACGGTCGAGCTCGGCCCCGAGACGCGGGTGATGACCGCCGATGAGGCCGAGGTGCAGCTCGTGGGCATCGGCGCGAACGACCCCGGCAATGACATCTCGCGGCTCCGCGTGCGCGGCCCCGCGGGCGCCGAGGCCGACTTCCCCGCATCGTGGATCGAGGTGATGCGCGAGGACGTCGTGGCGCTGACGGTGACCCGGGACGACGTCCTGCGGTTGCGCCCCGCGCCCAGGCGCCGTGACGGGAACCTCGCGGACCTCGAGGGGCTCTCGGGCATGGGCGGGCTCGACGGCGACACGCCCGAGGAGGTGTTCGGCGCGGACTTCGTCGAGGAGCTGCGCGACAAGGGCGGGATGGTCCTCAATGTGCCCGGCACGAGCGGCCCCGGCGAGGCCGCCGACAGCCGCGTTGGAGAGCCCGTCGACGCGGGGGCCGGGGCCGGGGTGGCCGGGGTGGCCGGGGTGGAAGGGGTGGAAGCGGTGGAAGGGGAGCGGCAGCGCCCCTCACGGTGAGCTCACGATACGGGCCGCTCGACGGTGCCCGTCTCGACCTTGACAGCGATGCTGGCGCGTGCTCGTCTCCGCGCCCAAATGGACCCGCACGACAAGCCGGCGCGCCGGGACACGGGCACGGCCAGAGTTCTCGATCCGACCGCGGTGGCGGAGGCGTTCCGAAGCGAGATCCGGGCGGAGATAGCCGCCCTGCCTGAGCCGCTGTTCCTGGTCGGCGTGCTCGCGGCGGATCACGGGCCTTCGTATACATACGCGGAGTACACGCGCAAGGCGTGCGAGGACGTGGGGGTCCGCTTCGAGATCCGCCACGCCACGCGACTCAGCGCCGAGGCCGCCATCCGCTCGGCGAACGAGGACGCGGGCGTGCATGGGATCATGGTGTATTACCCGATCTTCGGCACGGAGCAGGACGTCTATCTCCGGGACAGCGTCGAGCCGTCCAAGGACATCGAGGGGCTCCACACGTTCTGGGCACGTTGCCTGTACGGGAACCAGCGCTTCCTGGACGAGGCGAGGACGAAGAAGGCGATCCTGCCCTGCACGCCGCTGGCCATCGTCAAGCTGGCCGAGGCGGCCGGCTTCTTCGGCCAGGGCGAGCGGCCCCTCGAGGGCCGGAGCGTGTGCATCTTCAACCGCAGCGAGGTCGTCGGGAGGCCGCTCGCGAGCATGATGGCGCACGACGGAGCGCACGTGACCTCCTTCGACATCGACGGTCCCCTGCTGTTCGTCCCCAGCTCGTCCGGCGGCACGCACGAGGTGCACGAGACGACGGTGGACCGGGCGAGCGCGCTGCGGCAGGCGGACATCGTGGTGACCGGCGTGCCTTCGCGGAGCTTCCCCCACGTGCAGGCCGCCGAGATCCGCGAGGGCAGCCTCTGCATCAACTTCTCCACCTTCAAGAACTTCAGCGACGATATCCAGAGCAAGGCGAGCGTGTTCGTGCCGCGCGTCGGGCCCATGACGGTGACCATGGCGATCCGCAACAGCCTGCGGCTCTACAAGAACACCCACCCGACCGCGTGAGCCCGGCGCGCTCGCCGCGGGAAGGCCGCCGATGTCCTCGTCCGGCATTCCCGCATTCCGCTTCGAATCTGACCGCCATCCGCCATGCGGAGCAGCCGACGAGATCACATGTGCTCGGTGGGATCGTCAGGAGCGGCCCTTGGCCTGGCGGGTGGCGACGTGCCTTTTCTGATGGATGGTGAAGGCGAAGGCGGCGCGCGCACGGATGCGGATGCGCTGGTCGGCGCGGCGGGGGCTGACGTCGCGCTCGCCGCGGCGGGGACGCTGTCGGCGGGCGGCGGAGGAGGCGCCGTCGCCGCCGCGGAGGGCGCTGTCGCGGACAGCGCTGCTGCGGAAGCAGGCGAGTCCGCCGAGTCGAGCCGCGGTGTCGGGGCGTCGCTCGACGCGGTGATGCGAAGAACAGCGTAGGTGACGAGCCCCATCGCGAGCGCGCCGAAGGTGAGCGGGATCCAGACGCGGCGGCCGCGGCTCGGCGGCACCATCACGCTGGTTCCGGCCGGCGCCAGCGTGCTCGCGGTCTCCTGGAAGGCCGGCGCGCCGCCCTCCGGGGCGCCGCTGCCCGGCGAGCCCCGCGGGAGGTCGAATGGGCTTGCCGGAAGTGTGGACAGGAACGCGCCGCCAACCGACTCCCTCGCGTCGGGGCCTGATCTCGGCGCTCCAGGGCGGGCCCCCATCGCGCCTGGGCTCGCTCCCGGCGCGTCGCCGCGGACGACGAGCACGGGAGAGGCGCCCTCCACGGGTGCCAGCGGCGCCGGGGCTCCGGTCCTCGCCCCCGGCGAGCTGACCGCCGCGCCGAGCGCCTCGGCGAGCGCGCTCGCGTTCTGGAACCGATGCTCGGGGTCGCGCATGAGCGCGCGCGAGAAGAACCTGTCCACCTCGGGCCCGACCTCCGGCGCGAGGCTGGACGCCAGGGGGGCGTCCTCGGTGCAGATGGCCACGAACACCTCGCCGATCTCCTCGCCTGGGAACGGGAGCCTGCCGGTGAGGCAGCGATAGGCGATCACGCCGACAGACCAGAGATCGCTGCGCCAGTCGAGGGACTTGCTCCGGCGCACCTGCTCGGGGCTCATGTAGTAGGGCGAGCCGACGAGCGTGCCCGTCTTCGTCTCCTTGCCGGCCAGCAGCATGCCCGGGGCCTTGGCGATCCCGAAGTCGAGGACCTTCACGAGCTCGTCGTCGTCCTGGCGCGAGAGGAAGAGGTTCGCCGGCTTGAGGTCGCGGTGGATGATCCCCATCTCGTGCGCGCGGCGCAGGGCCTTGCACACCTGCGTGACGATGCTCAGCGTGGCCGCCATCGAGAGGCGCCCCTCGCGCGCGAGCCGCGTCTCGAGGTCCTCGCCGTCGAGGAGCTCCATCACGAGGAACGGCGTGTCGCCCTCGATCCCGTAATCGTGCACATGGACGACGTTCGGGATCTTGAGCTGCGCCGCGGCCCTCGCCTCGCGCTCGAAGCGCGCCCGCGCGGTGGACGAAGCCGCGTACTCGGACGCCATGAGCTTGATCGCGACCCCGGCGTCGAGCTGGAGGTGCCGGGCCACCCAGATCGCCCCCATGCCGCCTCGCGCGAGCATCCGCTCCAGGCGGTATCTTCCAGCGATGACACTGCCTTCTGCGAGCGAAATCATGAGCTTCGGCCTCTCGCTGGGATGACGTATCCAGGGGCCCGGGAGCCAGCGCTCCGGGGCGTCTCGCACCCAACGAAGCAAACGAACGGGCCCCCCGCAACAGGAACCGGCCCGGGAGCGCGCGCCGTGGCGTCGCCTGTCTCGCTCGGCGCGAGCCGCCTACCTGCGTCTCGGTCGCGTCGTCGAGCCCGCGGCGCCCTGCGCTGCCGGCGCGGCGGCGGCGCGCCCGGCGCCCTGCGGGGCCCGGAGCTCGCTCGCCCTGGATCGCCGCGTGCGAGCGCTGCCCTGCGAGGGCAGCGGCTCCAGCGCGCGCCGCAGCTCGGCGCGCACGAGCGGGCCGAGGAGCTTCTCCGCCATGGCGCTCAGGCGCCCGGCGAACGTGGCCATGATGCAGGCAGCGCGCTGGTCGTCGCGGTCCGGGGCCCCCGAGCGCCTGTAGTGCCGTGCGTAGTCGCGCGTGATGGCGCCGAGGTCGCCGCCGACGTGGACCGCCTGTCGCATGAAGAGCCGCGCGGCGCGCTCGTTGGCGATCGGCGGCATCTCCGCGAGGGTCAGGGCGACGTCGGTCCTGCCCACGGCGAGCAGCATCGAGACCACGCGCTGGCGGGCGATCTCCACGAGCCTCGGCGCGAGGGTGTGCTCGTCGAAGACATGGACGTTCGGCGGCACGAGCTCCCCGCGTTCCGTGCCGAGCTCGCTCAGGAACGCGTTGAGCACCGGCGAGCGCGTCGGCGCTGCCTGCAGGTACTCCCGCGCGCTCCCCGCCGTCGGCGCGTTGCCTGGCGGCGGGTGCGGGCCGGCGTCAGGCGTCGCGGGCGCCTGACGTCGCGCGGCTCGCGCCTGCCGTGCCCGCCCGAAGTGCCTCTCCGCGCTCCCGGCGCGCTCATCCGCCGCGGCGGGATCCGTCGCGCCGAGCAACGCGGCCAGCTCCGCCGCGTGGGCGGCGGTGACGTGCGGAAGGGGTTTCTGTCTGGACATTCGAGCAGGCTCTCTGTTTTCCAGAGCTGCTCGGGCGTTTACCACACCGTGCAAACAGTTGTACAGCGCTGAACCCCGGTTCCCAGGCGCACGTACGCGGGCACGAGGCCTTGGTGAGGCGGCGGAGCCACGTCCAGCGCGGCGAGAGGTGCCCTCAGGGCTCGCTCAGCACGTCGGCCAGTGTCGGCGCCGTGAGCACGCGCTCGGACCAGCGATCGAGCTCCGCGATGTCGGCAGCGTTGATCCGCGCGACGGCGGCATCGGGCAGCGGCCCGAACCGCGCGCCGAGCTGCCTCAGCAGTACGTGCCGGCGCCCCTGTTGCAGGCCTTCCCGCAGCCCCTCCTGTCTTCCGCGCTCCACCAGCTGATCGGCTGCCGACACGATCTCCTCCTTCCAGGGTTCGCCCACCGCGGCCAGGAGCCGCTGCAGCCGCAGCTCGGCGAAATCGATCTGCGACGACAGCTCGGGCGACAGCGCTTGCCGCAGCTCTCCCGCCGCGTGCTCGACCTGCGAAAAGGCGGCCTTGAACAGCGCATCATGC
>JAICEP010000571.1 GCA_025924095.1 Sorangium sp. | reverse complement strand
GCGAGCGGGAGAGGCCCAGGGCGGACGGCCGTACTGCCTCGGTTCAGGGCAGCCAGGCGGACGCGGCGCTCCAGGGCGCCGCGTCGCAGTTTGGAGCGCGGTGCCCCATGGGCTTCTCCTGAGCGCCGCTCGCCGGTCTCCCTCCCGCGTCGCCGGCCGGGGGCGGGCCGCGACGCTCATCGAACGATCTCCTGCTCCCGGTCGCACCGACCCGCGCTGCGGCGCCGCTCCACGAGGAGCGGTAATCCGTCCCGCGGCACGAGCGCCCGCCGGCCGCCGACGCCCGCCTCGTACCCGGCCGGCAGCTCGAACCGGAAATCCCGCACCAGCGCCGCCAGCATGAGCTTCATCTGCAGAACCGCGGTCCGCTCGCCGATGCACTTGCGCATCCCGAGCCCGAACGGAAGGTACGCCGCCGACGGGCGCTCCACGTGCCACGGCGAGCCCGGCAGAAAGCGCTCCGGGAGAAACGTTTCTGGATCTTTCCAGTACTGAGGGAGCCGCTGCACGACATAGGGGCTCACGAGGACCTCGTTTCCCGCGCTCACCGCGTGCGGCCCGTGGCGGAACTCCCTCCGCGCCTCGCGCGCCAGCACCCATACAGGCGGGTGCAGCCGCAACGTCTCCAGCACCACCGCCGACAGCAGCGGG
This sequence comes from Sorangium sp., assembly GCA_025924095.1. Lineage (GTDB taxonomy): Bacteria > Myxococcota_A > Polyangia > Polyangiales > Polyangiaceae > Sorangium. The sequence goes on along the minus strand of JAICEP010000571.1, from coordinate 4,820 downwards.
GCGCGCTCCACCTCCGCTCCCCGCGCGCCGATCGCGTCGAGCTCCTCCTCGAGGCGACTCCGTACCTCCGGGCGCTGCGCGAGCTCGAAGAGCGCCCACGCCGATGCCGCGGCCGTCGGCACGTGCGTCACAAGCATCATGACGATCTCGTCGATCAGGGCCTGTTCGTCCATCTGGCCGGCGTCCACCGCGCGCACGAGCGGATCCAGCAGATCGATGGAGCCGAGGTTCCCTGCGGCCCTGCGATGCTCCGCCGCCTTCAGGATGGACGCCGCGAGCGCCTCCCTGGCCCGGTCATACGCCGCCTCGTCGTCCGCGGCGTGCCCGAGCCACGCCTCCACCCGGGGCAGCTCGGTCGCGATGTGCTCCACGACCCGCTCTCCCGCGTCCCCGAGGAGCAGCATCGACGCGCTCCGCAGGGCGACGTCCTCGAGCACCGGCATCACCGCGCGCACCTCGCCTGCGCGCAGCCGCCCGAGCCCCTCGCGCACGACGCGCTCGGCGCCGTCGGCGCGCGCGAGGAGCGCCTCCCGCTGAAACGCCGGCGCGAGGGCCCGCCGGCGCTCCAGGTGCTCGCTCCCCTCGAGGCGGGCGACGCTCTTTGGATAGGCGTCCTGCATCCGGTGCGGCGGCGTCTTGTCCGTGAAGCCTTCCCGGTCCGAGAACACCCTCTGGATCGCGGCCGGATCCGAGACGGCAAAGCACGCCTGCAGCCCCAGCCGGAACCGGAAGAAATCGCCGTGCGTCAGCGTGCCGTCGAGCAGGAAGGCGAGGGGATCCGCGCGGAACTCCGGCCAGGAGCCATGCAAAGGGTGCCCTTTCGGACCGGGGGATCGGATCATGGCCAGCTCTCCTCGCTCGAGGGCGCGCGCGTGGTGTTCAGGAAGGCAGCTGAGCGCCGGCGTCCGAGGGCGCGCGGAGGCTCAGGTACACCGCCGCGTGGCTCAGGTCCGAGGGCGCGCGGAGGCTCAGGTACACCGCCGCGTGGCTCAGGTCCGAGGGCGCGCGGAGGCTCAGATAGACCACCGGAACCCCGGAGTCATAGGCCGAGGCGCCGGGCTCCGCGCGCACGTGCTCCTCGTAAGCCCTCGTGAGCTCCTGCGCGGTGCACGCGCAGCCCGCCTCGGCGGCGATCGCGACGATGCGCGTCATGTCCCCGTCCGCCTCGGCCATCTTCTCCGCGAGGCGCTCGTCCACCTCGACCAGCGCCAGGAACGCGCGCGCGTCGCTCCTCTTCGCGTCTCCTGCCCTCATCCCCTGGTTCATGCTTGAAAAACCGGTCGTAGCGAGCTGTCCGTCCATGTGCGCAGACCTCCTTCGGGGCCACGGAACCGCGGCGGCGGCGTGCCGCGCGCGGTCCGTCGTCTCCCCTCCCCAAAGCAGGTCCCGCGCCAGCGCCGCGGGCGCGCAAAATGGCCGATGAGGGCGGCCCTCGCGGGGCCCGTTGCGCGCGCCTTCGCGCGAGTTGCGTGCGAGTTGCGCGAGCGCTCGCGCAACTCGCGCAGCCGCTCCTCCCTGGACCGCCCCTGGGGCCCGCGGTGCTGCCGGCCCTTGCTCACCGAGCCGGTCGAGCACCGCGGGGAGGGCCCGGCCGTGGAGGGGGCGGACGGCGGGCTCGTCCGACCTCGGCCCGGGATGCCGCTCCGGAGAGGCCGGACCGGCTTGTGATCCGGGCGAACGGCTCCAGGTTGTCCTTCCATACCCACTGCACGAGGAGAGCCATGCTGCAAAAACCCATCGAAGGTGCGTGTTTCCTGTGCGAGACCGGCGCGGCGCGCTGGAACGATCCGGCAGCCGCCAGGGATCCTGCCGAGGCAGGCCACGAGAGGGAGGGCCTCGCGCGGCGGCTCGACGAGCTGAGGAGCGGGCGGTGCACCCCGGAGGAGCTCCGGTCCCACCTCCTGCAGATGTGCGCGATGTGCCAGAAGGTGCTGATGGATGTGGGCGAGGGCGCGACGAAGGAGGACGTCATCTCCCGGCTCGAGTACCGCGTCGCGCGCCTGCGGGACGTGGCGCGCGCCGCGGGCTGAAGCCGCCGCGCGTCCGTCAACGCCGCGCGTGCCGCGTGCCGCAAGCGCGCGACTCAGCGGGCGGACAGATCTGGGCGCCGGCCGCGGAAGAGCGGAGCGCGCGCGAGAGGGAGACCGACGTGCAGGCGAGGCGACAAGGACGGATCACGACCGTCCTTGTTCATGCGATCTCGCGCGGCGCCGCGAGCGCGCTCGTGCCGTCCGGACATCGCGGCGGCGACGGCGACGCGCCGCACGGAATGGCGGGCGCGCCGCGCGGAACCGGGCGAGCGGCGCCGGGGAATTCGCGTGCGGGGAGGCCGGATCACCCACTACGCTGGGCACCTCCTCGAACCGCGAAGGTTGCCATGAGCGATGACATCGTCGAGCTGACCACGAAGCACACGTACGGTACCTGGCGCGCCCAGCGCGGCTGGAAGCCGATCCACGTCACCCGCGCGGAGGGCTGCGCGTTCTGGGATGCGTCCGGCAAGCGCTACCTGGACCTGTCCTCGCAGCTCATCTGCTCGAACCTCGGACACCAGAACGAGGCCGTGATCGAGGCGATCTGCGCGCAGGCGAGGCAGCTCGCCTACATCAGCCCGGCGCACACGTGCGAGGTGCGGGTCAGGGCGGCGCAGAAGCTCCTGGAGGTGATGCCGAAGGGGCTCGACAAGTTCTTCTTCGCGACGTCGGGCACGGAGGCGAACGAGGCGGCGTTCAAGATGGCGCGGCTCTACACGGGCAAGCACAAGATCATCGCGCGCTACACGTCGTACCACGGCTCGACGGCGGGCTCGATCGCCGCGACGGGCGACTTCCGCCGCTGGTTCATCGAGCCGGCGGGCAAGATCCCGGGCGTGGTGTTCGGCCCGGAGGTGAACTGCTATCGCTGCCCGCTCGGCCGGAGCTACCCCGAGTGCGGCGTCGCGTGCGCCGACTACCTGGCTTACATGATCGACCACGAGGAGAACGTGGCGGCGGTGCTCGTCGAGCCGATCGTGGGCACGAACGGCGTCCTCATCCCGCCGCCCGAGTACCTGCCGCGGCTCGCCGAGGTCGCGCGGAAGCGCGGCGTGCTCCTGATCGCCGACGAGGTGATGAGCGGCTGGGGCAGGACCGGAAAGTGGTTTGCGGTCGATCACTGGGGGGTGGTGCCGGACATCCTGACGACCGCGAAGGGCGTGACGAACGCGGCCGCGCCGCTCGGGGTCGTGGCGACGTCCCGCGCGATCGCGGACTACTTCGATGACAACATGTTCCCTCACGGCCACACCTACGAGGCCCACCCGCTCACGCTGGCCCCGGTGGTCGCCGCGATCGACGAGTATCGCCGGCTGGACCTCCTGAACCGCGCGACGAAGATGGGAGAGATCGTGGGCGAGAAGCTCCGCGCCCTCAAGGAGAAGCACCCCTCGATCGGCGATGTGCGCGGGATCGGCCTGTTCTGGGCGGTGGAGCTCGTGAAGGACCGCGCGACGAAGGAGCCGTTCAACGTGCCGCAGGACAAGGCGGCCCGGCGGCCCCTCGTGGTCGACGCGGTGGTCGCCGAGGCGGCGAAGCGCGGCGTGTCGCTCATGGGGTGGGTGAGCCACCTGCTCGTGGCGCCGCCGCTCATCATCAGCGAGGCGGAGATCGAGGAGGGGATCGCGGCGCTCGACGCGGCGCTCGACGTCGCCGACCAGAAGCTCTCGGCCTGAGGCGCTCCGGGGCCCGGCGATCCCCCGCGGCTGTCGGGCCCGGCTGGCCCGACCGCCGCGGGGGATCGGGCTACCGTGCTATGCTCGCCGTATGATGGCACGCACGAACGGCTTGCCGACCCGTCCGCCCCGGAACACGGGGCCGATCGAGCTGCGGGACTTCGGGCCGAACGGCCGCCGGCTGGGTACGCCCGACGACTGTTACGACGGCAGTCCGTGGGAGCTGCACCGCGGGGAGCTGATCGAGCAGATGGGGAGCAAGGACATCCATGGCATCGTGATGGCCCTCCTCGCTGCCCTGTTCCGCACGCACGCGCGCAAGGGGTTCACGGTGATGACGGACGTGTACTGCGACCTCAGCGACCCGGCGGGGCCGTCGCTCCGGGCGCCGGACGTGGTGGTCGTGGGCGACCTCTCGTCGCCGCGGAACGACGCCTACCGCGGCACCCCGGTGCTGGCCGTGGAGATCCGGGGCACGCAGTCGAAGCGCTACCTCGAGGAGAAGGTGAAGCTCTACCTGGAGCACGAGTGGCCGTGGGTGTGGATCGCGCACGCGGAGCGGCGGGAGCTCGAGGTCGTGCGGCCGGGGACGGCGTCGATCACCTACCGGCTGGGCACCGAGGTGCCGCTCCTGCCGGAGCTGGGCAAGCACGGCCTCGGCGCCGTGCCGGTCGCGGCGCTGTTCGAGGAGCGCGACGCGTCGCGGTTCACCGACGAGTGGGTCGAGTCGCGCGCCCAGTCGCGCACCCAGTCGCGCGCGATCCTCGCGGTGCTCTCGGCGCGGGGGCTCGCGGTGCCCGAGGCGGTGCGGGCCCGGGTGCTCGCGTGCGAGGACCCGGCGGCGCTGGAGCGATGGCTGACCAGCGCGGCGACGGCGGCGAGCGGGGCGGCGTTCGCGGCGGCGGTGGACCGAGGGTGACGCCGGCGGCCGTCACCGGCCCGAGGGGGCCGGCGGCGGCGCCGAGCCGCGAACGCACGCGGCGGCGCGCCCGAGGAGCAGCTCGCGCTCGCGTGCGTTGCGCGTGAGCGACGCGGCGCGCTCGAACTCCGCGCGCGCCTCGTCGAGGCGGCCGAGCTTCGCGAGGAGGTCGCCGCGCACGCTCGGCAGGAG
>JAICEP010000570.1 GCA_025924095.1 Sorangium sp. | reverse complement strand
CTCCAGAACCACGTCCTTCGGCTCCGCTTCAGAACGAGCGCGTTGCGCAAGCCCCCTCGCGCTCCGTTCGGCGCGGGCTAACACGGCGCTCGAAGGGTCATCCGTCCACATTGCCCTTGACCAGCAGAGTCCATTCCGCATCCTCGCCGCACGCGATGCCATCCACGTGGCGCACCTCGAGGATGAACCAGGTGCCGTCTTCGCTGCCTCCAGTGTCATCCCAAACGGTCATGAACGACTCAGGCGTGCCTTGCCCCCTCACGCCGGACGCGAAGCAATCCGGCGCATTCACCTCGATTTCCCCTTGGTAGACAATCAGATCGAAATTCATCCCCGGCGGAGAGGTGAGCGTCGCTTTGAAGCGCTCGGAGGTGGGCCAGTTCGCCGCATCGATGACACGGACCTTGAACCACCTCGACGTGGTTCCTGTCGCTGTCTCCATCACCCAATCGGCGCCATCATCGCCCGGAATCTCACCTAGGTCTTCTGCCCCAACGCACGTGTTCGGCGAGCCATAGTCGCATTCGCCCGCCGCTCCCCCATCGCCACCCTCACCCCCGCCTTCATCGCTGCTCTCGCCCTCGCCCCCGGCGCCGCCGACCCCGGCGGAGCTCGAGCTCGAGCTCGCCCTCGAGCTTGAGCTTGAGCTCGCCGACGCATCCGCCCCTCCGGCGCCCCCTTCGTCTCCTCCGCCGCTTCCGCCTCCGCCGGCCTGCTCCTCGTAGTACCCGGGCATCAACTCGTCGGTGCCGTTGGCGCACGCAGCGAGGGTGAGGAGGAGCGCAGGAGCGACGAGCAGCCGGCAGGGCGTGAGCATCGAGAGCATTCTATCTGCTCTCGCGAGAGCGGTCCAAGGAAGCACCGCGGGGAATTGAGATACCGTGACGATGCGCACCATGGCCCCGTAACACCGACGACCTGCCGAGTTGTTTTCATTACTATAAACCTGTATTTCCGAGGAGGACACGAAGGCGCAGCGCAGTACGGGCGGCCGTCGGAAACGTCCTTGAGCCACGTCTGGAACTCAGTGCCTTGCGCGCTGCATGGGATGAGAAAACGTCGCGCCTCCCCCCCCCTCCAGCAGACCCATCCAGACGACCGCCGAACCCCGCCGGCCCCCCTCCCGCGCCGCGCACCGTCCCCGCCCCACCGGCGCGCTTCCGCTCCGGCCGCACCTCGCGCCGGCGCACTTCCACGCCGGCGCGCATTTCGATACTCTCGCCGCCGCTGACGCTGAAGCCCACCCTCGACGCTCTTCTCTCGCTGCGCGCAAAGACGCTGCTGGCGATCGCCGCCACGCTGCTCGGGCTCAGCTTTGCCCTGTACGGCGTCTCGTCGAGGGCGCTCCTCGCCAACTCGATGGCCGCCGAGGCGCAGGACACGCGCCGCACCGCCCAGGTGGCCCTCAACCTGTTCAACCAGGCCATCCGCGACTTCAACGCGCGCTGGACCGACTGGAGCCAGTGGGACGACGCATACGCGTTCGTGCAGGACGGTAATCAAGAGTTCGTCCGCTCGAACCTCGTCGCCGAGCTCTTCGACATCACCCGGATCGATCTCGCCGTCTTCGCCGACGCGGACGGAATCCCCGTGTACAGCACCGGCTACGATCACGCCACGAAGCGCTGGGCCCCGCTCCCGCGGGGCATCGCCGAGCGGCTCCGCGTCGGCGATCTCCTGTTCGGGCAGGACGCGCCGACCAGCGCGGTCCGGGGCGGCATCGTCCTCCTGCCGGACGGGCCGATGCTCGTCTGCTCCCAGCCGAGCGTCGGCAGCTCGGGCCGCGGGCCGGTCGCCGGCTCCGTCACGTTCGGGCGCTTCTTGACGGACGCCGAGATCAAGCGCCTCACCGAGCCCGCCGGCCTCTCGCTCGCCGTGCGCCGCCTCGACGACCCCGACCTGCCCGCCGACTTCCTCGAGGCGCGCGCCGCCATGACAGGCCGCGAGGCGATCCGCGTCCACCCGCTCGGCGAGGACCGGATCGCCGGGTACACCGTCCTCGATGACCTCGACGGCCGGCCGGCGCTGCTCCTGCGCGTCGACAACGACCGGGTGATCCTCCGGATGGGCCACGACACGCTGCGCTACCTCGTGCTTGTGACGGTGCTCGTCGGACTGGTCTTCGGGGGCGTCACCCTGCTGCTCCTGGAGAAGCTCGTCCTTTACCGGCTCGCCCGGCTCAGCAGGGAGGTCACCGAGATCGGCGGCGTCGGCGACCTCTCGGCGCGGATCGCGATGCCGGGCACCGACGAGCTGTCGCGCCTCACCGGCTCGATCAACGGCATGCTCTCGGCCCTCGAGACGAACGCCCGGCGGCAGAGCCAGCAGAAGGCCGCGCTCGAGCAGGCGAAGGCGGCGGCGGAGCGGGCCCACGAGCGCTCGGACCGGCTCCTCCTCAACATCCTGCCGAGCTCCATCGCCGAGCAGCTGAAGGAGAACGAGCAGCTCATCGCCGAGCACTTCGAGGAGGTGACCATCCTCTTCGCGGACATCGCCGGCTTCACCTCCCTCGCCACACGGCAGACTCCGGCGGAGCTCGTCGGCCTGCTCAACCGCATGTTCTCGTCGTTCGATCAGCTCGCCGAGCAGCACGGCCTGGAGAAGATCAAGACCATAGGAGACGCCTACATGGTCGTCGGCGGGCTGCCGGCGCAGCGCCCCGATCACGCGAGGGCGATAGCGCGGATGGCCCTCGCGATGACCCGCGCCATGGGCCAGTTCCTGGCCGACGACGGCGAGCCGTTCCGGCTGAGGATCGGCATCAACACCGGGCCTGTCATCGCCGGGGTGATCGGCAAGAAGAAGTTCAGCTACGACCTCTGGGGCGACGCGGTGAACGTGGCGAGCCGCATGGAGTCGAGCGGAGAGCCCGGGAGGATCCAGGTGAGCGAGGCGAGCTATGCCCGGCTCGTGGGGGACTTCCTCCTCGAGGAGCGGGGCCTCGTGCCGATCAAGGGCAAGGGCGCGATGAAGACGTATTGGCTCGTCGGCGAGACGACACCGCAGTAGCGCCGCGCGACGCCCAAGCGCGCGGGCCGCGCGGCGCCCACGTGGCCCGCCAAGGCCACGATTGACAAGGCCTGGCGGGCGTGCAAAGGCTGCCTCCCTCCCCTCCCCGCCCGACGTCAGACCAGGAGCGACGCGCCCTCATGGACAAGCAGGCCTCGAACGAGACGACGCTTCCCGTCACCGTCCGCGAACCGGGCCCCGGAGAGGACCGCGACGAGCTCGTGCGCCTCCTGTTCGGCGAGGCCGCGGCGTCGGCCAGGCGGCCCGAGGAGTACGAGGCGCGCTATCCCCGGCGCGCGCTGCCCAAAGGCGCGATGGTCACCCGCTTCGCGCCGAGCCCCACCGGGTTCATGCACATCGGCGGCGTCTTCGTGTCGCTCATCAACAAGCGGCTCGCCCTCCAGAGCGAGGGTGTCTTCTTCCTCCGCCTCGAGGACACCGACGTGAAGCGCGCCATCCCCGGCGCGATCGACACCATCGTCGACTCGCTGGCACGCTTCGATCTCTCCCCTCACGAAGGCGTGCTCCGCGCGCCGGCCAAGGAGGGAGGAGCGTCGCGCGGCGAGCTCGTTCAGCAGGGCGACTACGGCCCTTATATCCAGACAGAGCGGGCCGAGATCTACCGGGATCACGCGATCGACCTCCTCCGCCGCGGCTTCGCCTACCCCTGCTTCTGCACGGTCGAGGAGCTCGACGCCATCCGGCAGGAGCAGGAGACGCTCCAGAAGAAGGCGGTCCAGGACCAGAAGGCGCTCCAGGAGAAGGGGGTCCAGGACCAGAAGCCCGTCGCGCTCAAGACCGGCTATCACGGCCGGTGGGCGAAGTGGCGCGACGCGCCGCTCGCCCGCGTGAAGGAGGCGCTCGCGAGCGGCACCCCGTTCGTGCTCCGGCTGCGCGCCCCGGACGACGTCACCGGCCGGGTCGAGTGGAAGGACGGCGTGAAGGGCGTCATCTCGATGCCCGTCAACGATCTCGACACCATCCTCCTCAAGTCGGACGGCATCCCGACCTACCACTTCGCCCACGCCGTCGACGATCACCTGATGCGGACGACGCACGTGATCCGCGGCGACGAGTGGATCTCGTCGATGCCGCTCCACCTGCAGCTCTTCCGCGTGCTCGGGTTCAGGCCGGTCGAGTACGCCCACGTCCCGCCGATCCAGAAGCTCGACCGCGTGGAGGAGACGGACCCGGAGACGGGCGAGCTCAAGGTCTCGGACGCGCGGCGCAAGCTGAGCAAGCGCAAGGACCCCGAGGCGAACATCGAGTATTACCGGGAGATCGGCGTCCCGGAGACGGCCACGATCGAGTACCTGCTCAACATCGCCAACTCCGCGTTCGAGGACTGGCGCAAGGCGAACCCCGACAAGCCCTATTCCGCCTTCCCCCTCAAGCTGAACAAGCTCGCCCCCGGCGGCGCCCTGAGCGACCTGGTCAAGCTGAAGAGCGTCAGCCAGGCGGTCGTGAGCCGGATGAGCGCCGAGGACGTCTACGCCCAGGGCCTCGACTGGGCGAGGACGTACGACACGGAGCTCGCCGCGCTGATGGAGCGAGATCCGGAGTACACGAAGCGCGCGCTCGGCATCGAGCGCGGCGGCAAGAAGTCGAACAAGCGCATCGTCACCTGGCCCGACCTGCGCTCCCAGCTCTTCTTCTTCTACGACGAGCTCTACAGCGGCCTGGAGTCGTTCGATTTCCCCGAGAACGTCCCGGAGGCGGATCGCAGGCCGCTGCTCCGGCAGATGCTCGAGGTCTTCGATCCGGCCGACTCGAAGGAGGCGTGGTTCGAGAAGATCCGGCAGATCGCGGTGGCCTCGGGCTACGCAGGCGAGGTGAAGCAGTACAAGGCCTCTCCCGAGTCGTGGAAGGGCCATGTCGGCGACGTCTCGATGCTGCTCCGGGTCGCTGTCTGCGGGACGCGCAACAGCCCCGATCTCACCGAGGTGATGGCGGTGCTGGGCGAGCCGCGCGTACGGGCGCGCATCGCCCGCTTCCTCTGAGGCGCGGCGTGACACGGGCCGCGCGCCCGGAGCACGGGCGGCCCGAGCGCCGCGGCCCGCGCCGGCAGGAGGAACGATGAGCGAGGTGTGCCGGTTCGCCCCGTCGACCACCGGGCCCGCCCACCTCGGCACGCTCGCCGCGGCGCTGCTCTGCTGGCTGGACGCGCGGTCGCGGGGCGCGCGGCTGCTCCTCCGGCTGGAGGACCTCGATCCCGACCGCTGCCGGCCCGAGCTCGCGCGCGCCCTGGAAGCGGATTTCGCGTGGCTGGGGCTCGATTTCGACGAGCGCCTCGAGCAGCACACCCGGCGGGCGCACCACGAGGCGGCGATGGACCGGCTGGAGACGCTCGGCGCGCTGTATCCCTGCTCCGCGACCCGCGAGGAGGTGCGCGCGATCGGCCGGCGCGCGCCCGACGGCGGCTGGGCGTACGACACCCGCGCGCGCGGCCGCGCGCTGCCGCCCGGCGGG
>JAICEP010000569.1 GCA_025924095.1 Sorangium sp. | reverse complement strand
GCCGCAGCGAGATCCTCGGGCGGGTGCAGGGCAAGGGGGCGATGGTGGTCGTCGCGCTCTCGGCGGAGCAGGCTCGCGCGGCGCTCGCCGGCTTGGAGGACCGGGTCGCCGTGGGCGTCTGCAACGGCCGCGCGTCCACCGTGCTGTCCGGCGATCCGGCGGCGCTGGAGGAGCTCCTCCCGAAGCTCGTGCGCCGCAACATCTTCGCGCGCAAGGTCAAGGGCGCGACCGCGGCCGGCCACAGCCCGCAGATGGACCCGCTGTTGCCGGAGCTCGTGCGCGCGCTCGCCGGCCTCGCGCCGCGCGCGGCGGCCGTGCCTTTCTATTCGACCGTGACCGCCGCGCCGCACGAGCCCGCGGCGCTCGGCCCCGAGTACTGGGCGCGGAACCTCCGGGAGCCGGTGCTGTTCGCGCAGACGATCCAGCAGATGGGGATCGATGGCTACGACGCCTTCATCGAGATCAGCCCGCACCCGCTGCTGCTCGGCGCGATCGAGCAGGTGCTCCGGCCGCAGGGCGGCGAGAGCACGCTCGTGCCGTCCACCAGGTCCGACGAGCCGGAGCGGATGACCCTGCGGGCTTCGCTGGGCCGGCTCTACGCGGCGGGCGCTCCGCTGGACTTGTCGCGCCTCGACGCGCCGGGCGGCCGGTTCGTTCCGCTGCCCACCTACCCTTGGAAGCGGCAGCGGTACTGGGTGTCGCCGCCGGCGCCCGCGCCCGCGCAGGCCCCCGGGGTCCCGGCGCCCTCACGGTCCAGCGCGTCGCATCCGCTGCTCGATCGGCACATCGCTTCGGCCCGCCTCGCCGGCGAGCAGTACTGGGAGCTCGATCTCGATCGGGAGCGGCGCGCGTCCCTCTGCGCAATCCGCCTTCAGGGGATCGCGCTCGTGCCGGCCGCGATCTTCGTGGACATGGTGCTCGGCGCTGCGGCGGCGCTCCTGCCTCCCGGCGGGAGGGTGTTCGAGGATCTCGTCCTCCGCGACGCGCTCCTTCTGGAGGATGACGCGGAGGTGACGTTGCAGCTGATCCTGACGCCCGGGCCCGCGGGCGCGGCATCGTTCGAGATCTGGAGCCGCGCCTCGCGGCCCGGGAGCGAGCCGAGCGGCGGGATCCTCCGGGCGTCGGGCCGCGTTCGGGCCGCAGACGCCGACAGGGACCCCACGGGCGACGGGCCTTCGCTCGAAGCCCTGAAGGCGAGCGCCGGGACGACCTTCGACGGCGCGGCGTGCTACGCCCAGCTCCAGGGGCGGGGGCTCGAGGTCGGTCCGGCGATGCGGGCCATCGAGCACGTGTGGCGCGGGGAGGGCGAGGCGCTCGGCCGGCTCCGCCTCCCGGATGCGGCGGCCGCGGACCCGGGAGCCCATGGGCTGCATCCAGCGCTGCTGGATGCGGCGTTCGAGCTGCTCGCGTCCCTCGCGCACAACCCGGAGACGCCGCCGATCGAGGGCGAGGCGCTCCTCCCGACGGGGCTCGAGCGGCTCGTCCTCCATGCGGCCGGGCCGTCGTCCGGCGCGGCCTCGTGGTGCCACGCCACGGTCCACCCACCGTCGGCGGACGCGGGCTTCTCCGGCGATCTCCGCCTGCTCGACGCCGAGGGCAGGCTCCTGGCCGAGGTCCGAGGCCTCTGCCTGGATGTCCCCGATCGTCAGGCGGCGCGGCGCATCGTCGGGGCGCGCCTCGACGGGTGGCTCTATGAGCTCGCATGGGAGGCGGCGCAGCCGGCGGCGACGGCGGCTCCGGCGCCCGCTCCAGCTGGCCGCTGGCTGATCCTCACGGACGCGAACGGGCTCGGCGAGGATCTGGCGCGCCTGCTCGCGCGGCGCGGCGAAGGCGCCCTCCTTGTGCGCCCGGCCCCGCGCTTCGCGGCGCCGCCGGAGGGCCCGTGGGCCGTCCCGCCCGAGGAGCCGGAGGCGTTCGATCGCCTGCTCGCGGAGGCGCGGGTCTCAGGCCCTCTGCGCGGTGTCGTCCACCTGTGGAGCCTCGACGCGACCCCGCCTGCGCAAATGAGCGTCGCGTCCCTCGCGGAGGACGAGGCGAAGGGTACGACGGCGGTGCTTCACCTCGTGCAGGCCCTCGCGCGCTCGAACCAGGCGTCGCCCCTGTGGCTCGTGACGCGCAACGCTCAGCCGGTGCCGCGCGGCTCCGAGGAGCTCGCGCTCGCCCAGGCGCCGCTGTGGGGGCTCGGGAAGGTGATTGCCCTCGAGCACCCCGAGCTGTGGGGCCGCGCGATCGATCTCGACCCCAGGGCGAGCAGCGATGAGGCACGGGGCCTGCTCGGCGCGATCGACGCCCGCGACAGCGAGGACTTCGTGGCCCTCCGCGGCGGCGAGCGCTACGTGGCCCGCCTGGTCCGGAGCGACGGGCCCAGGATGCCGGCGCAGCCGCTCGCGCTCCGGGCCGACGCCGCTTATCTCGTCACCGGTGGGCTCGGCGGGGCAGGCCTTCAGGTGGCCCGATGGCTCGTGGATCGGGGCGCCCGCCACCTTGTCATCCTGGGCCGGCGGGGGCTTCCGCCGCGCGAGCTCTGGGACACGCTCGCGCCCGGCAGCGACGCGCGGCAGAAGGTGGAGCTCGTGCGATCGCTCGAGGCGCGCGGCGCGACCGTGCGCGCCCTGTCCGCGGACGCGGGCGATCCAGCCGCCATGGCCGAGGCTCTCCTGGCGGTGCGCGCCGCCGGCCTGCCGCTGCGCGGCGTCCTCCACGCCGCGGGCGTGACATCGAACACGTCGCTCCTGGAGACGGACGTCGAGCTCCTCCGGTCCGTGCTCCACGCCAAGGTCGCTGGCACGTGGATCCTGCACGAGCTGACGCGCGATCTGCCGCTCGATTTCTTCGTCTGCTTCTCGTCGCCGGCTGCGGTCTGGGGCGCGGCGAGGCTCGGCGCGTACGCCGCGGCCAACCACTTCATGGACATCTTCGCGCACTACCGCGGCGCGCTCGGTCTACCGGGGCAAAGCATCAACTGGGGCGGCTGGGGCGGCGGCGGCATGATCACCGCCGACGTGCAGCGCTTCGCGGCGCAGATGGGCTTCGGCGTCATGCCGCCGGCGCATGTGCTCGAGGCGCTCGACGCGGTGATCCAGGGGGGCCCGGCGCAGCGCACGGTCGCGCGGGTCGACTGGCGCCTCTTCAAGGCGATCTTCGAGGCCCGGCGGCGCCGGACGCTGCTCGATCGGATCGAGATCCCGGCGGAGCCGAGCGCGGGGAGCGGCGAGGCGAAGGGCGCGTTTCGCAGGCGTCTCGACGAGGCCGAGCCAGCCGATCGGGGAAAGCTCCTCACGGCGCACGTCCGGGAAGCGGTAGCGTCGATCCTCGGGATGGCAGACCCGCTCGCGCTCGATTCGGACCAGGGATTTTTTCAGATGGGCATGGATTCGATGATGAGCGTTCGATTGCGCAATCGGCTGGAGATAAGCCTCGGCAGCTCGCTGCCGCCCACGCTCGCGTTCGAGCATCCGACGGTGGACGCCATGACCGGCTTCCTCGCGCGCGAGGTCCTCGCCCTCGCTGTGCAGGCCGAGCCGCTCGCGCACGCTCCGCCGCCTGCCGGGGCGCGGGCGCGCGCGCGCGTTGAGGACGCGTCGCTCGATCGGCTCTCCGAGGACGAGCTGGAGGCGCTCCTGGCCGCGGAGCTCGGCGGCGCGCCGCAGGACGCCGCGTCGTGAGCGCCGACGCTGACCGCTCGCCCGTCCTCAAGCGGGCCCTGCTGGAGCTGCGCGATCTCCGCGCACGGCTCTCTGCCGCGGAGTCGGCCCGCAGCGAGCCGATCGCCATTGTCGGCATCGGCTGCCGGTTCCCCGGCGGCGCCGACACGAAGGAGGCCCTCTGGCAGCTCGTCCGCGACGGCGTGGACGCGACCCGAGAGGTGCCCGAGGACCGATGGGATGCGGCCGCGTTCTACGACCCGGACCCCGACGCGCCGGGCAAGATGTACACGGCCCGCGGCGGTTTCCTCGATCAGGTCGACGGCTTCGATGCGCGCTTCTTCAGCATGTCGCCGCGCGAGGCGCAGAGCCTCGATCCGCAGCACCGCCTGCTCCTCGAGGTGAGCTGGGAGGCGCTCGAGGACGCCGCCATCGCGCCGGATCGCCTCGCGCACAGCCGCACCGGCGTCTTCGTCGGGATCTCCTCGAGCGACTACGCCCATGTCCTCGGGGCGAGCGCGTCGCTCTCCGGTCTCGACGCCTACTTCGGCCCCGGCACGGCGCTCAACTTTGCGCCGGGCAGGCTCTCCTATCTCCTCGGGCTCCAGGGGCCCAGCGTCGCCGTCGACACCGCGTGCTCCTCCTCGCTCGTCGCTGTCCACCTGGCCTGCCAGAGCCTGCGCAGCCGGGAGACCGACCTCGCGCTCGCGGCCGGCGTGAGCCTCATCCTGACCCCTGCCGCGCACATCGTGCTGTGCAAGACGCGGGTGCTCTCCCCCGAGGGCCGCTGCAAGACCTTCGATGCCTCGGCAGACGGCTACGGGCGGGGTGAGGGCTGCGGCGTCGTCGTGCTCCGCCGCCTGTCCGACGCGGTCTCGGCGGGCGATTGCATCCTCGCCGTCATCCGCGGCTCAGCGGTGAACCAGGACGGCCCGAGCAGCGGCCTCACGGTCCCGAACGGGTCGGCGCAGCAGATGCTCGTGCGCGAAGCGCTCGCGAACGCCGGCGTGGAGCCGCACCACGTCGACTACATCGAGGCGCACGGCACGGGGACGCCCCTCGGCGACCCGATCGAGGTGCGCGCGCTCGCGGCGGCCCTCGGGGCCGGGCGCGAGCCCGAGCGCCCGATCCTCCTCGGCTCGGTGAAGACAAACATCGGCCACCTCGAGGCAGGCGCGGGGATCGCGGGGCTCATCAAGGTGGCCCTCTCGCTCCATCACGGGGAAATCCCGCCGCACCTGCATTTCAAGACGCCGAACCCGTACATCGAGTGGGACCGGCTGCCGGTGCGCGTGGCGGCGACGAGGATCCCGTGGCCGTCGGTCGACGGCCGTCGCATCGCGGGGGTGAGCTCGTTCGGGGCGAGCGGCACGAACGCCCACGTCGTCCTCGGCGGCGCGCCCGCGGCGCAGGCGGCTGCCGCCTCGGCGCCCGAGCGACCCGTCGAGCTCCTCTGCGTCTCGGCGCGCAGCGAAGAGGCGCTGCGCGTGCTCGCCGACCGTTACGAGCGTCACCTCGGATCCCACCCGGAGGAGCGGCTGGCGGACGTGTGCTTCACGGCGCGCGCGGGGCGAGCGCGCTTCGCGCATCGGCTCTCGGTTGTCGCGTCGTCGCGCGAGCAGCTCTCTGCGCGGCTCGGCGCGTTCGCGCGGGGCGAGCGAGCGGAGCAGACGCAGCAGGGCCGCGTGGAGCGAAAGGAGACGCCGCAGGTGGCGTTCCTGTTCACCGGGCAGGGCGCGCAGTACGCGGGCATGGGGCGGGAGCTGTTCGCGACCGAGCCCGTGTTCCGGCGGGCGATCGAGGAGTGCGATGCGCTGTTGCGGCCGCACCTGGAGAG
>JAICEP010000568.1 GCA_025924095.1 Sorangium sp. | reverse complement strand
GAGGCCGAGGTCACGGGTCCAATCGGTCACGGCTTTGACGAGGCGGCCCGGGCGGCGGCGCTCCGATCCCGCTTCACGCCGGCGCGCCGGGGCGGCACGCCGGTCGCCTCACGGATCCTCTACGGCTACGAGTTCCAGCTCCCCGAGGAGCCCCCGGCCGCGCCCACGGCGGAGACCACGCCCCGGCCGGTCGGGGCGCCCGCCCAGGCGACCGGCGCAGCGCCCGCCGAGGTGACCGTGCGCGGCGCCGCGATGGCCGAGCGCCTCCGGCAATCGGCGCAGGCGATCAAGGTCATCGAGATCGAGGAAGCGAAGCGGAGGACCGCCGACATGGGCGAGGTGCTCGCCCGCACCGAGGGCGTCGGCGTGCGGCGGAGCGCGGGGCTCGGCTCGTGGACGCGCTTCTCGCTGAACGGCCTCACGGACGAACAGATACGCTTCTTTCTCGACGGCGTGCCGCTCGACCTCGCGGGGTACCCGTTCGGCATCTCGAACGTGCCTGTGAACCTTGTCGAGCGCGTCGAGATCTACCGCGGCGTGGTCCCGGTGCGCCTCGGCGCCGACGCATTGGGCGGGGCTGTCAACCTGGTCACGGATCGGGACGTCCGCGGCACCCATGGCGCGGCGTCCTACGAGATCGGCTCCTACGACACCCACCGGCTCACGCTCTCGGCGCGGCACCTGCACGAGCCGAGCGGCTTCTTCACCCGCGTGAGCGGCTTCTTCGACGCCGCGAAGAACGACTACCCCGTGGACGTCATGGTGCCGAACGAGAACACCGGCCGCGAGCAGCCTGCCCGCGCCTACCGCTTCCACGACGCCTACCGGGCGGCGGGCGGGAGCGCCGAGCTCGGCTTCGTGAACCGGCCCTGGGCGCGGCGGCTGCTCCTGCGCGCCTTCGTCACCGATTACGACAAGGAGCATCAGCACAAGTTCGGCGTCATGAAGGTGCCCTATGGCGAGGTCACGAACGGCGAGACCGCGCCGGGCGCGACGCTCCAGTACGAGCAAGGGCTCGGCCGAGGCGTCGCGCTCGAAGCGCTCCTCGGGTACACGTACGGGCGCGCCACCTTCCTCGATGTCAGCGAGTGCATCTACGACTGGTTCGGCCGCTGCATCCGCCAGCGCACCGTGCCAGGCGAGGACCGGAGACCCCCCCGGGATCAGGTGTTCTGGGAGCACAGCGGCCTCGGCCGCCTGAACCTCCGCTACCGGCCCCACCCGGAGCACGCGCTGCAGGTCTCCGTGTCTCCCACGTTCATCACGCGCACGGGAGAGGAGCGCAGGCCGGACAACCCCCAGGCCCGCGACCCGCTCGGCGCCGAGCACAGCATGCTCACCTGGGTGCACGGCGTCGAGCACCAGCTCAACCTGCTCGACGATCGCCTGGAGAACAGCTTCTTCGTGAAAGACTACGTGCAGCTGCTCCGCGCGAAGGAGCCCGTCCTGGGGCTCGGCGGGGGCTTCAGCCGGCGGGAGCGCGACACCCATCGCCTCGGCGTCGGCGACGGCCTCCGTTATCGCGTCTCCGAGTGGCTCTACGCCAAGGCGTCCTACGAGTGGGCGACGCGGCTCCCGCGGCCCGTCGAGGTGTTCGGCGACGGGGCGATGATCCTCGCCAACCTCGCGCTCGAGCCCGAGACGAGCCACAACGCGAACCTCGGCTTCACGATCGACGCGCGCGACACCGCGTCGGGCGCGTGGCGGCTCGACGCGAACGGCTTTCTCCGCGCGATCGAGCGGCTCATCGTGCTGAACAACCGCCCGGACGAGCTCACCTACATCCATGTCACGGGGGCCCGGTCGCTGGGCATCGAGGCCGCCGCCGGCTGGACGTCGCCGGGAGAGCACGTCGCCCTCGACGGCAACATCACCTATGACGATTTTCGCAAGACGTCCGACGAGGGGAACTTCGCTGGATCCGAGGGCGAACGGATGCCGAACCGGCCGTGGCTCTTCGCCAACGGCTCGGCGCGCGTGCAGCTCCAGCAGGTCTTCGCGGCGCGCGACGCGGTCTCGCTCACCTGGGACACGCGCTACGTGCACGAGTACTACGTCGGCTGGGCGAACTCGGGGCTGATCGAGAGCAAGGCCAAGGTGAACTCACAGCTCCTGCACTCGCTCGCGCTCACCTACGTCGCGCGCCTCGCGCCGCGCACCCTGAGCTTCACCGTCGAAGCCCACAACCTCACCGACGAGCCCGCCTTCGATTTCTACGGCATCCAGCGGCCCGGACGGGCTTTATTTTCCAAGGCCATGCTGGAGATGTGATGGAGAGTCAGGAGAATTCATGAGAACCCTCTGGAACAACTCGCCGGCATCGCGGCGCGCGGGCACCGCGCTCCTCGCGATCGGGCTCCTCGCCGTGGCGCTCGGCAGCAGCGGCTGCGGGGACGACGAGCCGAACCCGATCGGCAGCGGCAGCGGCGGCAGCGGCGGAGACGAGCCGAACCCGAGCGGCGGCGGCGGCGGCGGCGGCGGCGGCGGCGGCGGCGGCGTGGGCGGGCCAGCGTTCGTGGTCGCCACGCGCGTCTGGGACGACACCGCGACCAACTCTTATTTTTACGTGCTGCCGTCGCTCGAGCAGGGCACGGCGGTCGACCCGTCCCAGGCGCTCGAGGTCACCGGCTCGGCCAGGCTGTTCGCGTTCGAGGACCAGGGCTGGTTCGGCATCGGTGACTCCGAGTCGCCGACGATCTCGCAGTACACGCTCGATGGTGGCAGCGCGCTCGTCAAGGGAGCCGCGATCGGCCTCCAGCCCTTCGGCGTGGAGGCCCTCTGGCCCACGAATTACGTCATCTCGCCGACGAAGGCATACCATCCGGATCGCGCGGGCGAGCAGATTGTCGTGTGGAACCCCACGACGATGGAGGTGAAAGGCACGATCCCGTTGCCGGACACCGGGCGCGAGGGCTACCTGGCGCTGTACGGATATGGCTCGGTCCTGCGCGGCAAGACGCTGCTCTTCTCGGTGGGGTGGTTCGACTGGAAGACGACCGACACCGTCCTTCCGGAGACCGGGCTCGTCGCGATCGACACCGAGACGGACACCGTCGTGCGGTTCGACGTCGACGACCGGTGCGGCGGGATCACGCAGTCCGTCGAGACGGCCTCTGGCGACGCCTACTTCGTGAGCTCGGCGCTCGCGGGGGCGGCCTATCACGTCGAGCGCCTGGAGACCGAGCCCTGCGCGCTGCGCATCCCGAAGGACGCGGACGCCTTCGACCCGGACTTCCTCCTGCGCCTGGGCGAGCTGGCAGACGGCGCGATCGTGGGCGATCCCATCCCCGCGGGCGGGGACAGCCTCTTCCTCCGGGTGTTCGACGAGGGCCTCGCCACGATCGGCGAGGAGACCAAGACCTCCGAAATCACGGGCCAGCCGGCGTGGCACTGGTGGCGGTGGGACACCGCGACGAACGAGGCCGCGGCGATCGCGGAGCTGGCCCCCTCGCCCGCGAACGTCTCCTTTTTCGAGGTCGACGGCCGGGTCTTCACCATCGAGGAGAAGAGCGGCTCCACGGAGAGCACGCTGATCGAGCTCACCGCCGAGGGCGGCCCGAAGCTCGGCCTGACGACGCCGGGGTACCTGCACGGCTTGGCGAAGGTGCGATAAGTTCGCGCGGCGCTCCGCGCGAGAGGACAGGGTGACTCGCGATGGCCAAGAAGCTCTCCCGTCATGCCTTCACGACCTTCTGGGACGTGCACGCATGGGCCGGCGTGATCGGTGGGCTCTTGCTCTACGTCATGTTCCTGTCGGGGGGGATCACGCTCTTCCGGAGGCAGCTCGCGGTGTGGGAGGAGCCCCTGACCCAGCGGCGCTCGTCCGTCGAGCAGGTGGGGCTCCAGGCCACGCTCGATCAGGGGCTCGCCGCCGCTCCCGTCACGCCCGAGCAGCTCTGGCTTGATCTGCCCAAGGATGGGCTGGGCGCCGCGCGGATCCTCTACCGCTCGGAGGGCGAGCGCGTCTTGTCGTGGATCCACGAGGGGCTGGTGCCCGAGCGCGAGCGGCTGTCCGACTTCCTCTACGACCTGCACTACCTCTGGCACCGAGCGACCGGCGCGTGGCTGTTCTATGTGGCCGGTCTCCTGTGCGTCGCGCTCCTGCTCGCGCTGGCGACCGGCGTGCTCATCCACCTGAAGGACATCGTCCGGCAGTTTCATCGGTTCCGGCCGGACAAGACGCGCCGTGTCCTGTGGTCGGACATGCACAAGGTGCTCGGCGTGATAGGCCTGCCATTTCAGCTCCTGTACGCTTACTCCGGCGCGTTCTTCGTATTCCTGGGGGTGCTCGTGCAGGTGTTCACGGGTCCCGTGTTCGGCGGGGACGCCGCGCGGGCGGACCGGGTGGCCTGGGGGGCGTCGTTCGCAGACGAGCCGGCGCGCGGGGCGCCCGCGCGCGGCCTCACGCTGGACGAGCTCACGGCGCGCGCGCGCGCGGCGGAGCCCCGGTTCGTGCCCGAGAGGTACCGTATCCGGCATCACGGCCTCGACAGCGGGACGGTCGATCTCCGCGGGCCGGTCGAGGGAGTTCCGTTCGGGCGCGGCATCGTGCGCCTGCGGGCGACCGACGGCGCGGTCCTCTCCCTCGACATGCCGGGCGCGGAGGGCGCTCGCAGCGGCGTGATTCGCTGGATCTACGGCCTTCACTACGCCGATTTCGGCGGCGTCGCCCTGCGCATCCTGTTCCTCGTGCTCTCCGTGGCGACGTGCGCCACGATCCTCACCGGCAACTGGATCTGGCTCGCGCGACGGGAGGCGCGACGCGAGAGCCTGGGCAACCGCCTCCTCGCGCGGCTCACCGTGGGCTTCGGCGCGGGGACCCTCGTCGCGATCGCGGCGCTCTTCCTGGCGAGCCGGGCGCTCCCGCTCGACTGGGCGGGCCGCATGGCGGCCGAGGAGCTCACGTTCCTCGCGGCGCTCGGGCTCTGCATCGCGTGGGCGCTCGCCGCGCGCGACGGCGGGCGCCTCTGGTGGCGGCAGATCGGGCTCGCGGGGCTCCTGCTGCTGCCTGTGCCCGCGCTCGCGGCGCGCTGGTCGGGCGCGGGGCTCTTCGGCGCGGGACCGAGGCTCGGGGCGGTCGTCGCGGTCGACGTCGCGCTCCTCGTGGCGGCGGCGGCGCTCTGCGCCTCGGCCTGGGCGCTTCGCCGGGCGGCCTCGCGGCACGAGGCGCCTCGGCAGGCGACGCAGGACGAGCCGCCGGCGTCGCTGGCCCATGGCGGGGCGGGGCTCATGGCCAGGGGGCAGACGGCGTCCCATGGTTGAGATCGCATCGCTGCTGGCGGCGTATCTCGCCTTCGCCTTGCTCCACGCGGCGCGGCCGGAGCGTGTTCCGTTCGGCATCGCGTCGCGGCTGCGCGGGAGGCGCGCATGGCGCATCGCGGCCCGGGTCCTGGCCGCCGTCTCCTTCTCGCTGTCGGTGGCGCTGTGGCGCCGGACCGAGGCCGGCCCCGCGGCGTACCTCGTTCCCTTTGCCGCGCTCCTC
>JAICEP010000567.1 GCA_025924095.1 Sorangium sp. | reverse complement strand
GCCGAGCTCGGCGAGCGCGCGCTGTCGCTCGGCGCCTCGAGCGCGCAGGCCGCGCTCGGCCCGCTCGCGCGCGCGGTCGAGGAGGACCTCGCGGCGGCCCTGCGCGCGGCGCGCGTGCCGCACACGGCGTGGGACGACCTCGGCGCGACCCTCGGCCGCACGCGCCGGCGCCTCCGCGACGAGCTCCTGTCCGAGGTGGAGCTCGCGTGCGACGCCCTGCGCCGCCGCGTCGACGAGAAGCGCGAGCTCCCGGCGCTCTCGGAGTGGCGCGAATGGACCTCGCTGCGCGCGCAGTACGAGGCCGCGGCCGAGCTCGTCGGCACGGAGCTCCGCCGCCTCGCGTTCCCCAAGGTGCACGCCGACGTCTGCCACGCGGCCGTCTGGCTGTTCAACACGCGCAAGGAGCGCGCGATCGCGAACGCGATGTTCCGGTGGCTCCTCGCCGAGGCCGAGGCGCTCGAGGACGCGCGCCTCGCGGGGCTCCAGCGCGCCAACGTCGGGTGCGGGGTGTGACGCGGGAGGTCACGCCCGCGCCGCGCGCCGGGGCGCGGGCGAACCGCTCCGGCGCAGCCGGGCTGACCGCATGATCGAGCTCGACAAGCTCACGAAGCGCTACGCCGGCACGATCGCGGTCGACGGGGTCTCGCTGCGCGTCGAGGAGGGCGAGCTCCTCGTCCTCCTGGGCGGCTCGGGCTCGGGCAAGACGACCACGCTCAAGATGGTGAACCGCCTCATCGAGCCCACGTCGGGCGCGATCCGGATCGGCGGGAAGGACATCACCGGCGAGCCGCCGCACGCGCTGCGCCGGCGCATCGGCTACGTCTTCCAGCGGCTCGGGCTGTTTCCGCACCTCACCGTGGCGGAGAACATCGGCGTCACGCCGTCGCTGCTCGGCTGGGACGCGGCGCGCATCCGGGCGCGCGTCGACGCGCTCCTCGAGCTCTGCGAGCTCGATCCGGCGGCCGTGCGCGATCGCCGCCCGGAGGAGCTCTCGGGCGGCCAGCAGCAGCGGGTCGGGGTCGCGCGGGCGCTCGCCGCCGAGCCCAGGGTGATGCTCCTCGACGAGCCGTTCGGGGCGCTCGATCCGCTGACGCGCGACCGGCTCCAGCAGTCGTTCCTGGCGATCCGGCGGCGGCTCGGCCTGACCGCGATCTTCGTGACCCACGACCTCGTCGAGGCGCTCCTGCTCGGCGACCGCATCGCCGTGATGCAGGGCGGGCGGCTCGCGCAGGTGGGGACGCCGCGGGAGCTCATGACCGCCCCCGCGGACGAGTACGTGGCGCAGCTCGTCGGGACGCCGAAGCGGCAGGCGGCGGTCATCGATTCGCTGCTCCGGGAGGGGGAGCGCCGGCCGTGAACGAGCAGCTCGCCCTGCTCGCCGGGCGCCTCCTCGCGCACCTCGAGCTCACGCTCGTCGCGCTCCTCGTGGGGACGGGCGTCAGCGTGCCGCTCGGCGTGCTCATCTCGCGCACGCGCCGGCTCGCGCAGCCGGTGCTCGCCGTCGCGGGCGTCATCCAGACCGTGCCCAGCCTGGCGCTGCTCGCGTTCATGGTGCCCGCGCTCGCCGCGATCGGCGCTCCGAGCATCGGCACCCTGCCGGCGCTCATCGGGCTCGTGCTCTACAGCGTGTTCCCGGTCCTCCAGAACACGGTGGTGGGGCTCTCCAGCGTCGATCCGGCCCTGATCGAGGCGGCCGAGGGCGTCGGCATGACGCCGGGCCAGCGGCTCCGCCGCGTGGAGCTGCCGCTCGCCATGCCCGTGATCGTCGCCGGCATCAGGACGGCCACGGTGTGGACGGTGGGGACCGCGACGCTCTCGACGCCCATCGGCGCCGAGAGCCTCGGCAACTACATCTTCAGCGGGCTGCAGACGCGCAACACGACGGACGTGCTCGTCGGGTGCGTGGCGGCGGCGGCGCTGGCGCTGGTGCTGGACGGCACGGTGAGGGCGCTCGAGATCGGCCTCCGCCGGCGCCGCCGGGGGCTCGTGGCGGCGGCGATCGGCGCGCTCGCCCTGCTCTACGCGATCGCGGCGGTCGGCTTCGCGCGGGGGGCGCTCGGGGGCGGCGCGCGGCGGATCGCCGTCGGCTCGAAGACCTTCACCGAGCAGTACATCCTGGGCCGCGTGCTCGCGGGGAAGATCGAGCGGGACACGGGGCTGCCCACCGAAGCGGTGGAGTCGCTCGGGTCGATGGTGGCGTTCGACGCGCTGAGGACGGGCCAGATCGACGTGTACGTGGACTACTCCGGGACGCTCTGGGTGGCGGTCATGAAGCGGAGCGACGCCCCGGCCGACCGGGCCGAGGTGCTCCGCGGCGTGAAGGAGCACCTGCTCGAGGAGCACGGGATCGTGGTCGCCGCCGCGCTCGGCTTCGAGAACACCTACGCGCTCGCGATGCGGCGCGAGCACGCCGAGCGGCTCGGCGCGCGGACCCTCAGCGATCTCGTGCCCGCGGCGCGATCGATGTCGATCGGGGCAGACTACGAGTTCTTCCAGCGCGCCGAGTGGAAGACGGTCGAGCAGCGCTACGGGATCGCGTTCGCGAAGCAGCGCAGCATGGATCCCTCGCTCATGTACGAGGCCGTGCGGGCCGGCGAGGTGGACGTCATCAGCGCGTTCTCGACGGACGGGCGCATCGTGTCGTTCGACCTGCGCGTGCTCGAGGACGACCGGCGGGCGATACCGCCCTACGACGCGGTCGTCCTCGCGAGCGCCCGGCTCGCGCGGGAGCACCCGGAGGCGATCGAGGCGCTGCGGGGGCTCGAGGGCAAGATCGACGCGGAGCGGATGCGGGAGCTCAACGTGGCCGTCGACGAGCAGGGGAAGTCCCCCGCCGAGGTGGCGGAGGCGCTGCTGCGGGGGCTCTGACGGGCCGGCGCGAGCCCGCCCCGCTCACCCGCCGCTCCGGTCGCCCGCGGGCGCGTCGCCGCCCGGCGCCCCGGCGGGCGGCCGCCTGAGCGTCACAAGGCGCTCTTCCTGGAGCGGCTCGGGCTGGATCGTGCAGTGGGTGAGCGCGTGCCGCTCGCGCAGCCGCCGGCTCACGGCCGCGGCCACGTCCGTCCCGTGGTGCCCCTTGGCGAGCACCACGTGCACCGTGAGCACGTTGAAGCCGTCCGAGATCGACCAGACGTGCAGATCGTGGAAGTCGAGCACGCCGGGCACGCTCCGGATCGTGTCCTCGACGTGGGCGAGATCGATCTCGATCGGGCTGCCCTCCATCAGCACGCGGGACGTGTCGCGCACGAGCCGCCAGCCGCCCCAGAGCACGAGCGCGCCGATGCCCGCGCTGATCGCCGGGTCGGCCCGCGTCCAGCCGAAGGTGAGGATGAGCACGCCGGCCGCCATGGCGCCGACCGAGCCGAGCGCGTCCGACAGCACGTGCGCCAGCGCGGCCCGCGTGTTGATGTTGTGCCCGCCCTCGCCGGTCGAGAGCAGCACCGCCGCGACAACGTTCACGAGCAGCCCCAGCGCCGCGGTGATCGCCAGCGCCTCGGCGTGCACCGCCTGCGGCTCGCGCCACCGGTGGACCGCCTCGAAGAAGATCCAGATCGCCGTCAGCGCCAGGGCGATGCCGTTGGCGAACGCCGCGAGCACCTCGGCGCGCCGGAAGCCGTACGTCCGCGCGCGCGTCCGCGCCTGCGCGGCGATGCGCTGCGCGATGATGGCGAGCCCGAGCGCCGCGGCGTCGGCGAGCATGTGCCCCGCATCGGCCAGGAGGGCGAGGCTCTTCGACCACCACCCGACCGTCGCCTCGACGACAAGGAACGACGTCGTGAGCGCGAAGGCCGCGATCAGCCGCCGGAGCGGCGCGCCCCGGTGGTCGTGGTCGTGGTGCCGCGGGTCGCCGTGGTCGTGACCGTGATCAGGGTCGTGACCGGGCGCGCGGGGGTGGCCGTGCTCGTGCCCGTCGCCGTGCCGAGCGCCGCGCCCGTGCGCGTGCTCGTGGGCGACGCCCTCGTGCTCGTCGGGCACCTCCATCGCAGCGCCGGCGCGGCTCACACCCGCTCGATGACGGTCGCCACGCCCATCCCTCCGCCGATGCACAGCGTGATCAGCGCGGTCGCCTTGCCGGCGCGCTCGAGCTCGTCGAGCGCCGTCCCGATCAGGCAGGCCCCGGTCGCGCCGAGCGGGTGGCCGAGCGCGATCGCGCCGCCGTTCACGTTGACGCGGTCGAGGTCGATGTCGAGCTTGCGCGCCGTCTGCAGCGGCACCGCCGCGAACGCCTCGTTGATCTCCCAGAGATCGATGTCGCGCGCCTGCATGCCCGCCTTCCTGAGGGCCCGCTCCGACGCGGGCGCGGGGGCCGTCAGCATGATCACCGGCTCCGCCCCGGCCGTCGCCGCGGCGCGGAGCCGCGCCCGCGGCTTGAGGCCGTGCGCCTTCACGTAGTCGCCCGACGCGAGCAGCACCACCGCCGCCCCGTCCACGATGCCGCTCGAGTTGCCCGCCGTGTGGACGTGCTGGATCGACGTCACCTGCGGGTACCGCGCGAGCGCCAGCGCGTCCACGGTCTCGCCGCCGGGGCCCATCGGGGTCGCCCCGAGGCCGGCGAACGCCGGCTCGAGCTTCGCGAGCGCCTCCATCGTGGCCCCGGCCCGCGGGTGCTCGTCCCGGTCGAGCAGCGGCTTGCCGTCGAGATCGACGACCGTGAACAGGCTCTTCGCGAACCGCCCCTCGCGCGCGGCCCGCTCGGCCTTGTGCTGGCTCTCCAGCGCGAAGCGATCGACGTCCTCGCGCGAGAAGCCCTCGATCGTCGCGATGAGGTCCGCCGAGATGCCCTGCGGCACCATCGCCAGCTTCTTGCGGAGGGCGAGGTTGTTCCCGTCGAGGGGCGCGCCGTCCGAGCCCATCGGCACGCGCGACATGCTCTCGACGCCGCCGCCGACGGCGACCTCCTGCTGGCCGGACATGACCCCCATCGCCGCGAAGTTGACCGCCTGCGCGCCCGAGCCGCAGAAGCGGTTGACGGTCACGCCGGTCACGACGTCCGGCCAGCCGGCCGCGAGGACGGCGGCGCGCGCGAGGCATGCCCCCTGCTCGCCCGCCTGGGTCACGCACCCGACGACGACGTCCTCCACGTCGTCCTTGCGGATCCCTGTCTTCTCGGCGAGGCGATTCAGCGCCTGCGCGAGGAGCTCCTGGGGGTGCACGCCGGAGAGCGCTCCCTTGCCTGCCTTGCCGCGCCCCCGCGGCGTGCGAACGGCATCCACGATGAAAACGTCTCGCATGTCAGGCCTCCCGCGCTCGGTGTCCGGCCCGTCCTTAGCACACGACCCGTTCCCGGGGCAGCCCGCTCGCGCCGGGTCACGGTGGACCTGAACCGGCGCGGATCGGCTATGCTCGCCGCCGATGACGGACCGCTCGCAGCGCATGGTTTGGGTCGACCTCGAGATGACGGGGCTCGACGAGAGCTCGTGTGCGATCGTGGAGATCGCGACCATCGTCACGGAGCCCGACCTGACCGTGGTCGCCGAGGGACCGTG
>JAICEP010000566.1 GCA_025924095.1 Sorangium sp. | reverse complement strand
GTCGAGAAGGCGCACCAGGTTTGCCCTTACTCGAACGCCACCCGCAACAACGTCCCCGTCCGTCTAGAGGTCGCCTGATCGCGATCCCCCTCTCCCCCGATCGATAGAGTTCACCCCCTCCCAATCAATTCCCTCTCAGGGGGCCGGCGCCTCGTTCGCCAGCTCCCGGTGAAGCGCCGCAAACGCCCCTCCCCGCGCGAGCAGCTCCGCGTGCGTCCCCTGCTCCACGACCCGCCCGTGGTCGAGCACGACGACCCGATCCGCGTGGCGGATCGTGCTCAGCCGGTGGGCCACCACGAAGCTCGTCCGCCCTCGCAGGAGCCGCCCGAGCGCCGCCTGCAGCCGGGCCTCGGTCAGCGCGTCCACCGAGCTCGTCGCCTCGTCGAGCAGCACGATGCGCGGATGGGCGACCATCGCCCGCAGAAAGCACACGATCTGCCGCTGCCCCAGCGACAGCCCTGTCCCCCGCTCGCCCACCTCGGTGTGGAGGCCGTCCGGCAGCGCGTCGAGCACGTCGAGCGCGTCCAGGCTCCGCGCCGCCTCGCGGATCTCGGCGTCGGTCGCCGCCGGGTTGCCCAGACGCACGTTGTCGAGCACCGTGCCGCTGAACAGGAAATTGCTCTGCAGCACCAGCCCGAGCTGCGCCCGCAGCGACGCCGACGAGGTCGTCGCGAGATCGTGCCCGTCGACGGTGATCGACCCCGCCGTCGGCAGATACAGCTTCGCGAGCAGGTTCAGGATCGAGGTCTTGCCGCTGCCCGTGTGCCCGACCAGCGCGATCATCTCGCCCGGCTCGGCCACCAGATCGACCCCGTGGAGCACCGGCTTGCCCGGCTCGTAGGCGAAGCACACCCCCTGGAAGACGACCCGGCCGCGCACCGGCGGCAGCGCCGGAAAGCCGCCCTCGTCGGGCCAGGCGGGCTCCGCGTCGAGCACGCGAAAGAGCCGCTCGGCGCCCGCCATGGCCGTCAGGGCCTGGTTGTATTGATTCCCGAGGACGGGGATCGGGTTGAACAGCAGGTTCGCGAGGAAGAAGAACTCCACGAGCACGCTCAGCTCGATCGCGCCGTGCAGGGCCTGATAGCCGCCCACGACCACGAGCACGGCCAGGAACAGCTGCCCGTTGAACTCCAGGAGCGGGAGGAAAGCGGCCGAGTGGCGCGCCGCATCCATGTTGTAGCGCGAGTGGTCGAAGATCAGCGCCCGGAACAGCCCGCCGTTGATGTCCTGCCGCACGAAGCCCTGCGTCACGCGCACCCCCGTGACCGACTCGGCGAGCGTCGCCGTGACCCGGCTGAAGCTCTCCTGCGCGCGCTGGTGCGCGGCCCCGAGGCGCTTGTGGAAATAGACGATCAGCCCCCAGAAGACCGGGACCATCGCCGCCACCACGAGGAAGAGCGGCCAGTGCGCGTGGGCCATCAGCGCCATCGCCACCGCCATCGTGCCGAGCTGCACCGTGCTCACGAACACGACGTCCTGCACCGCCACCCGGATCGCGTCGATGTCGGAGGTCATGCGGCCGATGAGGCGCCCCACCCTCGTCTTCACGAAGAAGCTCATCGGCATGCGCAGGAGGTGCCTTTGCAGCCGATCGCGCATGTCGAACACCACGGCCTCGCCGAGCTCGAGCGCGAGGCGAGCGCGGTAGTGGAAGACGACCGCCGTGAACAGGGCCAGCGCCGCGAAGCCGAGGACGGAGAGCAGCGTGGCGCGCGCGTCGCGCCGGGCCACCGGGCCGCTGATGATGGCGCCGACCGACCAGGTCAGGATCGGGAGCTGGATCGACCTCACCACCACGAGCACGAAGAGCGCGTTGCGCTTCTTCGTGTACGGGCGGGTGAAGGAGAGCACCCGCCGCACGAGCCCGAGATCGAGCCCGCGGTGGGCGTGGTCCCGCTCGTCGTCGAGCGAGGCGCGCGCGAGGCCGAGGCGCACGTCGATCGGCGCCGGCTCGGCCGCGGGGCGCGCCGGCCCCGCCGCCTTCGCAGGGCGGCGCGGCGCGAAGGCGGCGCGGCTCACGCCGGCTCCTCGGCCGGGCCCGGGGCCGCGGGGCGCGCGCCCGGGCCGTCGCGGCGCGACGGGCTCTCGTCCGCGCGCGCGGCGTCGGCGGCGTGGGCGTCGTGCAGCGCCAGCGCGCTCGCGTAGTGGCCGCGGCCCCGGAGGAGCTCCTCGTGCGTCCCCCGCTCGGCGATGCGGCCCCGGTCGAGCACGATCACCTGGTGCGCGCGGCGGAGCAGGTGGGCCCGGTGCGTGGCCATGATCGTCGTCCGCCCCCGGGTGGCGCTGAGGATCGCGTCGAGGATCTCGCGCTCGGTGCTCGCGTCCACCGCGGCGGTCGGATCGTCGAGCAAGAGCAGCGGCGGGTCGAGCAGCACGGCGCGCGCGATGGCGAGCCGCTGCCGCTGGCCGCCCGAGAGGTTGGCCGCCGACTCGCCGAGCTCGGTGTCGTAGCCCTCGGGCAGCTCCCGGATGAACTCGTGGGCGCAGGCGATGACCGCGGCGCGCTCGATCTGCTCCCGCGTCGCGTGCGGGGCGCCGAACGCGATGTTGGCCGCCACCGTGTTGCTGAAGAGGAAGTTGTCCTGGAAGACGACCCCCATGCGCCGGCGGATCAGGTCGAGGTCGTGCCGCCGCAGGTCGATGCCGTCGAGCAGGATGCGCCCGGAGGTCGGGTCGTAGAAGCGGGGGATCAAGCTGAGCAGCGTGCTCTTCCCCGCGCCGGTCGGGCCGATCACGGCGATGAACTGCCCGGGGGCGACGTCGAGGTCGATGCCGTGGAGGACGGGCCTCTCCGGGTCGTACCCGAAGGTGACGCGCTCGAACGCGAGGCGCCCCTCCACCTGGGCGGGGCGCGCAGGCGCCTCGGGGCTCGTGATCTCGACGGGGGTGTCGAGCACCTCGAAGACGCGCCGCGCCCCGATGAAGCTCTGCTGCGCGGTGTTGACGAGGGTCGCCATGCTCGCGATCTGCCCGGAGAACTGCTGCAGGATGCCGGCGAACACAACGAGCTGCCCGAGCGTCATCCGGTCGCGCGTGACGAGCAGCCCGCCCATGCCGAGCAGCAGGACGAGGTGGCTCTGTCCGAGCAGGTCGATGGTCGGGCTGAGCACGCTGATCTTCCGGAACGTGCCCTGCTGCTGGTCGCGCACCTCGCGGTTGCGCTCGTCGAAGCGGCGGTGGGCCTCGCGCTCCCGCCCGAGCCCCTTGATGACCTGGATCCCCTGCATCCCCTCGGTGAAGCTCAGGACCATGCGGTCCACGAGCTCCCGGTTCTGCAGGTAGGCGGGCCGCACCCACCTGGCGAAGAGCGTGCTCGCGATCCAGAGCAGCGGCGTCGGCGCGAGGCACACGAGCGTCAGGAGGGCGTGCGTGCGGAGCATGTACGCGACGTACACGGCGAGCGACAGGACCATGATGACGCTCTGGAGCAGCACGCCGTCCACGAACGAGCGCACGAGCTGCACGTCCCCGGTGACGCGGTTGATGAGCGAGCCGCTCTTGTTGGCGTCGTAGAACCGGAAGCTCAGCCGCTGGAGCTTGTCGTACACCCGCGCGCGGAGATCCGGGACGATCTCCATGTGGACGAGGTGGCCCACCGAGAGCGCGTAACCGTAGTTGAGCACCGCGCGGGCGGCCGCCATGGCGAGGATCGCAGCGCCGATCGAGAGGACCGCGCGCATGGGCTCACGCTCCAGGTCGAGCAGCCGGCCGATCCCGAGCGGCAGCGCCGGCGGGCGGATCGACGGATCGAGCCGGTGGCGGAGGATGTCGATGGCGAGCCCGGTCAAGCCGAGCCCCGCGAGCCCGAGCGAGAGCAGGACGATCTGGTAGCCGAGGACGCGCGCGACCCGCCCCCGGTACGCCCAGCTCAGCCCGAGGAGCCGCAGGAGGAGCGAGCGCCCCGCGCGGGAGCGCGCCGTTTCAGGGGCAGAGAGCGCGCCGAAACCAGAACGTGAGCCGGACGACATCAGAGCAGGGCACCTGGCAGACCGGCCACGCCGGGGGGCCGTAAGCTACTGATTCGCGCGGCGTTGGCCAGGGGCCCTGACGCGTGGATCGGCGCTTGTCAGCGACCCACGTGAGAGAACCGCCAGGATGCCAGGGACGCCAAGATAGCCGGGAGAGCTCGCTGCTTGACGGCCTTGGCGCCCAGCGGTTCGTTGTCTCGTCCGGGCGCGGCCCCTAGTACATCAGGTTGCCCTGGCCGAGCTGGAAGGTGATGTTGGAGCCGAGCGGATCGCGCGCGTTCTGGACGCGCAGGAGCGCGGTCGAGATCCGGCCCTCGCGCGCCGACCAGGCCGCCGCCGAGACGCCCGCCGCGATCTCGTCCTTCGCCTGCCGGAGGCGGTACCGCGAGACGGGGTGCAGCGGCGTGCCGGCGACGCCGAGGACCCGCAGCGCGTCGTCGATCTCGACCTCGGCCAGCTCCATCAGGCGCTTCTGGACGTCGTCCCGCGTGTCGTGGAACTGGCCCGCGAGCTCCCGGGCGGCGCGCAGGCGCTGCTCCGCGAGGTCGAGGTTGAACGCGGCGCTCAGGACGCGGAGCAAGCGCCCCATCTTGATGATGTCGGAGTCGGGGAACTGGATGGGGGCGCCGAACCGCGCCTCCAGCTCCCGGCCCGCCAGAGACTCCTTGAAGAACGACGAGACATAAAAGGCGACCGCGGCCTCGATGTCGTCCCCGAAGGCGTTCGTGTGGAAGAACGGCGGCGTGTCCACGGCCTCGATGAGGGGCGGGGTGTTGAACGTGCCATCCCCGAACCCGTTCAGGAACCCGAGGTCGAGGACGTCGATGTTCGGCTCGGCCAGCCCGACGCCCCCGAACCCGCCGTCGAACGCCCCGAAGGTGCTTGTCGCCGGCGCCTTCCGGGTCCCCGTGTCCAGGTTGCGGTTCCGCCCCGTATCCAGGTGGTTCGCGCCCGCGTTGGCGTGGCACACGTTGCAGCGGCCCCGCTGCGGATCGAGGAACGAAAGCCGCCCCTCGTTCGCCTCGGGATCGGTGAGCTTCACCCGCGTGAGATCGAGCTCGTTCATCCGGCCCAGGCTCATCTGGTAGGCCAGCGTGAGGTCGAGCTCCTGCTCCGTGGGGAGCCGGAACGAGACCCCCGGCTCACGGCTCAGGTCGGTCGGAAAATGCTGGGTGATCGCCCCGGTCAGGAAGTCGCGCAGCGACCCGGCGCCCGGGGCGCCGTCGCCCGACCAGCCCGTGCGCTCGAGGGGCAGCTCCGCGCCCTCGTGCATCGGGTCGGGCGCGAGGGTCGTCGCCAGCGAGAGCGTGTGCGGGACCCCGCGCATCACGTACTTGCCGTCGAGGTCGTCGAAGCCGTCGATGTTCTCGCGGACCAGGCCGAGCGTCTTCAGCTCGTGGATCTCGAGGTCGATCAGCTCGGGCTCCTGCTCGTGGACGAACAGCGGATCAAAAGGGTTGATGTCGAGGAGCGCGTCGATGAAGGGGATGTCAATCGTGAAGTTGTTTTCGACAGGATG
>JAICEP010000565.1 GCA_025924095.1 Sorangium sp. | reverse complement strand
GATGCCCGTGAGCAGGAAGCCGTTGCGCGTGAGGCGATCGAGCCCGCCGGGCGAGTCGAAGGCGTCGAGCGCGTCGCGCATGATGAGCGGGCGCATCAGCGCCAGCAGGGCGGTGACGATGAGCAGCGACAGCGAGAGCGCGAGGTGCTTGCTCTGCGGACGAACGAACGGCCATAGCCGCAGCAGCATGTGCGCGTCGTACGCCTCGCCGAGCTGCGCCTCCTCGTGGAAGCGGCTCAGCACGTCCTCGGTGCGGCTCGCCTTCTTCGCCCCGCGGCCCCTGTCCGCCGCCGCCTGCGACGGCCGCCGCGGGCTCGCGCCCACCTCTCCGGCGGCCGAGGGGCTGCTCGATTTCGACCGCATCGTCGCGCTTTCTCCGGGGCTCGGTTGCGTCACGAGAGCCCCACCGGCTGCGAGGACGGCGACGCCTCGAGGGTCGCGAGATCCTCTTCGAGCTGCTGCTCCTCGGAGAACGACGCGTACAGCCCGCCCGCGCGGACGAGCTCGTCATGCGTGCCGCGCTCGATGACCTGTCCCTGCTCCAGCACGACGATCGCGTCGCAGCGCCGCGCGGCCGCCACCCTGTGCGTGATCAGGATGACGGTCCGTCGCGCCGCCTGCCGCTCGATCGCCTCGAGGATCGCCTGCTCGGTCTTCGCGTCGACGGCGGAGAGCGGATCGTCGAGGACGAGGATGTTCGGCTCGCGCACGAGCGCGCGCGCGAGCGCGACGCGCTGGCGCTGTCCGCCGGACAGCTGCACGCCCCGCTCCCCGACCACCGTGTCGAAGCCGTCCGGCAGCGAGAGGATCTCGTTCAGCACCTCGGCCTCGGCCGCGGCGGCGCGGATGGTCTCGAACGAGGCGGGCGAGTCCGGATCGTCGAGCGAGTAGCCGATGTTGCGGGCCACGGTGGTCGAGAAGAGGAACGCGTCCTGCTGCGCATAGCCGATGCTGGCGCGCACGGTCTCCAGGGGCAGATCGCAGATGTCGATGCCGTCCAGGAACACCGCGCCGCGCGGCGTGGGCATGAGCCGGGCGAGCAGCGTGGCGATGGTGCTCTTGCCCGAGCCCGTGCGCCCCACGATGGCGAGCGAGCCGCCCGCTTCGACCTCGAAGCTCACCCCGTCGACCACCTTCCTGGCGCCGTGGGAGAACGTCAGCTCCTTGACGGAGAGGGCGCCGCGGACGACGTCGGGGGACGGCATCGGGCCGCTCACGACCTCGGGGATCGCGTCGAAGATCGCCTTGAGCCGCACGTAGCCGGCGCGACCGCGCTGGACGATCGCTGCGACGAA
This sequence comes from Sorangium sp., assembly GCA_025924095.1. Classification (GTDB taxonomy): domain Bacteria; phylum Myxococcota_A; class Polyangia; order Polyangiales; family Polyangiaceae; genus Sorangium. Next base: position 4,192 of record JAICEP010000565.1, on the reverse strand, counting down.
GCCGAGGGCGAGCATCGGCCACGTGAGCCGCAGCAGCGCCAGCCAGAAGGAGACGAAGTCCCCCCTCGTCATCTGCTTGTCCAGCACGAGCTGCCCGCCGTACCAGAAGACGATGAGCACGCCGACCGAGCTGATGGCCCCCATGAGCGGCCCCATGGATCCGCGCAGCTTGGCGAGGGAGAGGCTCTTCTCGAGGTAGGCCTGGTTCGTGTTCGTGAACGCCGCCATCTCGGACGCCTCGAGCGCGAAGGAGCGGACCACCCGGACGCCCGCGAGGCTCGCGAGGACGCGGTCGCTCATGGCGCCGATCGCCTCCTGGTTGTCGCGGGTGCGGACGAAGAGCTTGCTCGAGAACGAGCGGGTGACGAGCATCAGCGCGGGCATCGTCAGGAGCGCCGCGAGCGTGAGCCGCTTCGAGATGTGCAGCATCACGTACAGGGCGCTCGCGAACGCGAAGACCGAGCCGACGACGTTCAGCAGGCCGAAGCCGAGGAGGAGGCGCACCTGCGTCAGGTCGTTCGTCGCCCGGCTCATGATCTCGCCGGTCGGCATCTTGCGGAAGAAGGCCGGCCCGAGCTTGTGCAGGCGCGCGAGCAGGATCGCCCGGAGCTCGTACTCGACGTTGCGGCCCGCCGTGAAGATGGTGACCCGCGAGAAGACGCGCATGACCGCGGCGCCCACGCTCACCGCGAGCATGATGAGCGCCGCCCGCGAGGCCTCGTCCGACTGGAGCTTCACGGCGGCGTCGACGGCATCCTTGACCAGGAAGTCGCGCTTGGCCATGAGGAGCTGCTGCATCGCGAGCAGCGCCGCGCCGGCCAGGTAGAGCGGGAGTTTGTGGCGGAACTGGGCGGCGAGGCCGACCGGGTAGGTTGAAGGATCGCGCTTGATCATTGAGGAGAGTGCTGCGCGGCGACGCTCAGCGCGCCTTGCGGGGCGTCGGCGCGAGCGGCTTGCGGTGCGACGTCGAGAGCGCAGGCCGATCTCGGGCGTCGGCCACGAGATCGAGCTCGTCGAGATCGAGCCTCGTCGAGAGCAGGCCGAGCAGGACGCGCGCCCCTCCGCGCCCGTCGAGCTCGCTCACCACACCGATCTTGTCGCCAAAGGGCCCCCGCCGCACGCGCACCCGGCTGCCCTTTTCGAGCACGCCGCCCTTCGCGGGCTCCGGGGTGGCCTTCGCCGCGGCGTCCGGCGCGCCGCGCTGCGCCCGCGGCGCGTGCTCGGCCTGCGGCTTCTGCGGAGCTTCGGCCTTCGTCTGCTGCTCCGCCTCGCCGTGCGGCGCTCGCCGGTCCGGGGCGCCGCCCTCTCCGCCGTGCCTCGGCGAGGGCCGCGGCTCTCCTCCGCGAACGGCGCCGGCGCCGCTCGTCGCCTTGAACAGCGTCGCCAGGGTCGGCCGGCGGGCGGGGAGGGCGGCCTCGACGCGCTCGTCGCCGCGCGCCCGCGCCTGCTCCATCGATAGCTCGCGCGCCCGGGCCTGCTCGGAGCGCCACCGCTCGTTCTCGGCCTCGATCTCGGCGTGGGCGCGCGCCCGCTCCTGCTCGATGCCCTCGAGCTTGCGGTCGAGCGCAATGCGATCGTTCTCGCGCGACCAGGCGACGAGCCGGTAGATGGGGGTGAGCGCGACGAGCGCGTCCTCGAGCTGCTCGTCGAGGATGTCGGCGTGCTCGACCGCGGTCTCGCGCGGGACCGACCAGCCGATCCAGAGCGGCACCTGCCCGTCGGCGGCGCGGCGAAGCATCTCGGCGATCGCGTCGGGCGTGGCCGCGCTGCAGGCAACGCGATCGCCCCCGTCGGCGCCGAAGGAGAACTGCTCCGGGAGCGCGTGGAGGGCGCTCGTGAGCTCGGCGGCGAGCGGCGAGGCCGGCTCGCCCGTCGACTCCTCGGTCGCCGCGAGGCGGGCGCGGAGGTTGTCGACGTCGACCTTCGCGTCCGGGTGGACCGCGAAGCACACCTGCACTTCGCCCTCCGAGATGCGCAGCGCGAGGAACGCGTGCCGCGTGTAGGGGCTCGGATCGTCGATCGCGTCGGAGATCGAGCGGCCGCGGTCGAGCAGGCGATCGAGCTCGTCGCGCGCCGCCTGGTCACGCCAGAAGAAGACCCACTGGCAGTCGGCCCGATGCTTGTTGCGGATCGAGGGGTGCTCGTCCGAGCCGTGAACGTCGACCGAGATGCCGAGGTCGCCCAGCCGGGAGACGACGCCGCGCGCCCAGGCGAGCGCGCGCTGCTTCACCTCGAGGCGGGGGCGTGAGTAGGCCTTCGAGGTCGCTTTTTCGGCGGCGTACGCGTCGAAGTCACGAGCGGTGAGATGCAGGGAGGGATGGCTCATTGCTTCGACTGGCTGCGAGGCGCGGCGTGGGCGGGTGCTGCCCTTGGGTGGGTCACGGGAGTCACGGGAGGAGCTGTGCTCCTCGTGAAAGTCGCGCGGATGGTATCGTGAGGAGCTTCGAAATCAAAGCCTCCACGCCGCGCGATCGATCCCGGCGATGCGTGGAGGCGGCACGCTTGACCGCCATGACAAGCATGTCACCGTAGGCACTCCCGTGCCCCATCAAGAGGGCGATCCCACCCATATCATCTAGATCCCCGCGTAAATTGCGCATCTCCGGCGCAGCGGGGCCGCTCCCGGGCGCTCCTGTTCCCCGAGTTGTCCGAGCACCCGAGCCCGTGAGCCTGCGAGGCCCGTCGGCCTGACGAAAGAGGAATCATGGAACAGCATCGAGACGAGCACATTGTCTGCGCGAGCTGCGGCACGTCGTTCCTATTCTCGGCTGCGGAAGCCGCCGTTTACGCCGAACGGAAGCTCGCGGCCCCGCCGAAGCGGTGCCGGACCTGCCGCCGCGCGCGCAAGGACAACCGAGGGGAGCACGAGAGCGCGCCGACCGCTCGCGCGGCGCAGCACCAGGGCCCTGGGCCGGCCCGGAGCGCCGGCGGGTACCGCGGCGCGGCGCGCGGTGACGGTCGGCCTCGGAAGCCCCAGTACACGGGCGACGTGAACGAGTACCGCAGCCCGATGCAGGACGCGTACTCGGGGCTTGCGCCCGTGTGGACGGCGCCGAGCGCCTACCCGCACCGCCCGCGCGGCGGCGCGCCCGTCCGCGACGACGGCAACTACCGCGCGCCGTCGTTCGCCGGCGAGCGCCGAGCCGTGGCGCAGGGCCGCGGCGCGCCGCAGCAGCCGCGCGCGCCGCGCAACCGTCCGACGTTCTCGATCACCTGCAAGTCGTGCGGCTCCGAGGGCGAGGTCCCGTTCAAGCCTGTCGAGGGCCGCGACGTGTTCTGTCAAGCGTGCTACCGCGCGCGCAAGCCTTCCTGAGAATCCCGTCAGCGCAGCCGCCTCGAAGCGGCGCAGAGGTCCGGCCATGCTTCATCCTTGGCCGTGCGCCGTGCGCCTGGTCTCTGGCGAGCGGAGCTAGAGGCTGATCTCGCAGGCGAGCTCGGAGGTGAAGCCGAGCTCGCCGAGCGTGATCGTGACCTTCACGCCCCCGCCGGACGCGCGTCGCGCCGTCTCCTCGACCATCCCCACGACCCACAGCCGGAGCGGCAGCGAGGCAGGGTCGAAGTCGCCGATGTGGAGCGTCACCCGCCCGGTCGGTCCGGTCGCCACGCGCCATGAGCCGAACGTGAAGAGCCGCGACCAGATCGAGGTCCCGCGGCGCATGAGCGACGCGATGTCGGTCAGCGGGCGGGCGAACAGCGTGCGCACGAGGCTGTGCAGCTCGCCGCCCACGCCGAGCCTGCCGATGTCGCGCCAGCGCTCGAGATCGCGCAGCACCAGCGACGTCGCGAGCTCCATGTACGCGTCGAGCGCCTCGAGATCGTATCCGACGAGCGCGTTGATCGAGTCGTGCTTGAAGTCGTCGGCGTAGCGGAGCGGCATCTGCGCGACGACCTCGTCGCGCGCGCTCCTCCCGTACTCGTCGACGATGGTGCGATCGACGCTCCGCAGGACGGGGCCGCGCACCTGGTACTGCCCCGCGAAGCGCGCCGGCAGCGGACGGACCGGGGTGACGTTGGGTCGCCGCGTATCGCGCTGCCGGTTGAGCAGGGCGCCGAAGTCGGCGCTGCGCACGGTGGGCTCGGATCGGAGCCCGAGGTCGGCGCTGCGCACGGTGGGCAACGACTCGCCGCGCTGCGAGAGCATCGAGGGCTCCGAGCCTCGGTTCCGCAGCGCGTTCGAGAGCGTCGCGCCGGG
>JAICEP010000564.1 GCA_025924095.1 Sorangium sp. | reverse complement strand
GCCGATCGCCTCCCCGAGCATCCCGGCGATGGCGTCGGCGGTCCGCGCCGGCGGGGACGGCGTCGAGAGCCGCGCGACCGCCCCGAGCAGGGCGACGCCGAGCGCGATCGGGAGCCGGCCCCGGAGGTGATCGACCCATGTGGAGAGCGGCCGTCCGGTCATTCCTGCGCGAGCGCGCTCCCCCCTGCAGCCGCGCCGGCCTGGGTCGCCGCGGCGCGCGGTCCGATCCCGAGGAGCTGGCGCGCGCGGTCCGGATCGACCACCTCTCGGCCGATGCTCCGCGCGAAGGCGGCGGCGCGCGCGACGAGCGGCGCGCTCCCCTCGGCGAGCACGCCCTTGTCCAGGTAGATGTTGTCCTCCAGCCCCACCCGCGCGTGCCCGCCGAGCTGCATGGCGAGCTCGGTCATCGGGCGCTGGTGGCGGCCGACGGCGGCGACTCCCCAGCTGGAGCCTCGCGGGATCTGGCTGATCATGAACCGGAGCACGTCCTCGCGCGCCGCGATGCCGCCGGGCACCCCCAGCACGAACTGGAAGTGGAGCGGCTCGGCGAGGAGCCCCTCGGCGAGCAAGCTGAGCGCCTCATGAATATGGCCGACCTCATAGCACTCGAGCTCGGGGATGCTCCCCGCCGCGCGGATCCGGGCTGCCATGTCCCGGATGAGCGGCCGGGTGTTGTCGAAGATCCCGTCGCCGAAGTTGAGCGTGCCGCAGTTCAAGGTGGCCATCTCGGGGTTGCAGAGCAGCGGCTGGGCGCGCTCGTCGACGCTCATCCCGACGGCGCCACCGGTCGACGTCTGGACGATGACGTCCGTCGTCTCCTGGATGGCGGCGATCGCCTCGGCGAAGAGCGCGCGCGACTGGCTCGGCGTCCCGTCCGGGTTCCTGACGTGCAGGTGGACCACCGCGGCGCCCGCGTCGCGGCAGCGCGCCGCCTCGTCGGCGAGCTCGCGCGCCGTGACCGGCAGGTGCGGCGTCTGCGCCCGGGTCGTCTCGGCGCCGACGATCGCCGCCGTCAGGATCAGGGCGCTCTGCAGCGGCGTGACGATGATCCGGGGGGGCGGCGTGATGATCGGCCGCGGCTCCGGGAGCTGCGCGTGGTCCGGGGGCGGCGCCGACAGCGCCGGCAGGACGAGGCGCGGCCTTCGCTGAAGCTCCTTCGGGACGACACAGGTGCCGAGCGCCCGGCAAACGATGATCGGCTCGGCCAGCGCGTCCGCCGCCGAGGGCGCTACCCCGGCTTCGCGGACGCTGGCGACGACCTTGCGCGCCTCGAAGGCCATCGCGCGCGACGTGGCGCCGACCTTCGTGACCACCCCGGTCGCCTCGATGAAGTCGCCTGCTCGGACCGGAGCAAGGAACTCGACCGCCTCGTACGCACGGAAGAGCCCCTCGTCGCCGTCCAGACGGATGAGGAGCTCGGTGGCGACGTCACCGAAGAGCGCGAGAATACGCGCGCCATCGCACAGCTCCCCCGCGTAATGTGCGTCGTGCGCGCCCATCCTGACGCGCAGCGTGATCGTGAGACCAACCCCAGTGCTCATGGGCGTGAAGACTCAACAGTCGACAGTCGTTAGTCAACAAGGGAAACTCCCCCTGCCGATGAACCTCGTAGAAGCCAGAAATCTCCCGCGCCACGTCGGAATCATCATGGATGGCAACGGCCGCTGGGCGGAGCTGCGCGGCGAGCCGCGCGAGGCCGGGCACAAGGCCGGCAGCGCCGCCGTGCGGCGGATCGTGCGCGTCTGCCGGAGGCTCGGCGTCGAGGCGCTGACGCTGTACGCGTTCAGCGAGCAGAACTGGGCGCGGCCTCAGAACGAGGTCGACGCGCTCATGGGCCTCTTGCGCGAGTTCCTGATGACCGAGCGCGGCGAGATCCTCGAGAACGACATCCGCCTGGTCGCGATCGGCGACATCAGCCGGCTCCCCGAGGCCGTGCGCGACGTGCTCGACCCGCTCCGGAAGGCGTCCGCCACGAACCGGCAGATGACGCTCGCGCTGGCGCTGTCCTACGGGGCGCGCGAGGAGATCGCCGCCGCGGCGCGCGAGCTCGCGATGGAGGCGGTCGCCGGCAGGCTCGATCCGGAGACGATCGACGGGGCGCTGCTCGCCGCGCGGCTGCCGAGCCTGAGCGTGGGCGAGCCGGATCTCATCATCCGCACCGGCGGCGAGCAGCGGCTCTCCAACTTCCTGCTCTACGGGGCCGCGTACGCCGAGCTCTCGTTCACGGAGCGGCTGTGGCCGGACTTCACCGAGGACGACCTCTTCGCGGCCATCGCGGCCTACCAGCTGCACGACAACGCCGACGAGCCCGCGGAAGGGGCGGAGGGCGGCGGCGAGGGCGAGGCGGCCCGCGCGAAGGGCGCGCTCGACGCGGGACGGCCGTGGCGCGCGCTCGATCTCGCCTCTCACAACGGTTCACGAACGGGAGTCTGACGCTTGGCTGCTTCCAACCTCACGATGCGGATCATCACCGCGATCGTGGCCGCTCCGATCCTCCTCTCGCTGCTCTACCTCGGCCCGAGCTGGGGGTGGGCCGCGCTCATCGCCGCCGCCGCGGCCATCGGCGCGCTCGAGTTCTTCGCGATGACGCACGCCGACGACCGCGCGTCGCGCGTCGCCGGCGTCGCGCTCACCCTCGCCGTCGTCGGCGTGCTCTGGCGCTTCGGGGGCTCGCCGGGCGCGCTCCTCGCGCTGATCTTCCTGCTCCCGCTCGTCGCGATGCTCGTCACGCTCGTGCGCCTCGGCGAGATGCGCACCGCGGCGCTGCGCGTGCTGGCGATGACCTTCGGCCCGCTCTACGTGGGCGGCGGGCTCGGCGCGCTGGCGCTCCTCCGGCGCGACGCCGGCGCCGACGGCCCCTCGTTCGTGGTGCTGGCGCTGCTGCTCTCCTGGTTCTCGGACACGGGCGCCTACTTCGCCGGCCGCTTCCTCGGCCGGCGCAAGCTCTACGAGGCGGTGAGCCCCAAGAAGACCGTCGCCGGCGCCCTCGGCGGCCTGCTGTTCGCGGTGCTCGGCGCGCTCCTCGCCCACGTCTGGTTCCTCCGGTCGCTGCCGCTCGTCGACGCCGTCGCGCTCGCGATCGTCGCGGGCGGCCTCGGTCAGGCGGGGGACCTCGGGGAGTCCCTGTTCAAGCGGTCCTTCGGGATCAAGGACTCTGGCGGGATCGTGCCCGGCCACGGCGGCATCCTCGACCGGGTCGACGCCCTGCTCGTCACCGGGACCCTCACGTATCTGTACGTCCTGTGGTCGCGATCATGAACGGCGCCTCGCGTCGCGCGGCGCCGCATCGCGCACTGCCAGGCTGACGCATTGTCCCGGCCGTCTGGAGTCGCGATGACGCAGCGCATGATTGCGCCAGCCGGCATTGAAATGGGGGGCGCGGCGCACTAGAAAGTTACAGAGCCATGGAAGATCAAGTCAGTACCAAGGTCACGACGGCGTCGGTGAGCACGCCTCCTGCGCCGGGCCAGAAGCACAAATACGAGTTCTTCAAAGTCATCCAGGGTTATCTCGACGAGGCCGCCCGCCTGATCGAGCTGCCGGGTTACATCACCACGATCTTGAGCCAGCCCAAGAACGAGGTCATCGTCAATTTCCCCGTGCGGATGGATGACGGCAGCATCCGGCTCTTCAAGGGTTACCGGATCCAGCACAACAACCTCCTCGGGCCGTTCAAGGGGGGCGTTCGCTATCACGAGACGGTGTCGCTCGACGACCTCAAGGCGCTCGCCGCGATGATGACGTGGAAGTGCGCGCTCATGAACCTGCCGCTCGGCGGCGGCAAGGGAGGCATCAAGTTCAACCCGAACGAGGTGTCGCGCGCCGAGCTCCAGCGCATCACGCGCCGCTTCTTCCATGCGCTCGGCTCGAACATCGGCCCGGAGACGGACATCCCTGCTCCCGACGTCGGCACCGACGCGAAGACCATGGCGTGGGCCATGGACACGTACATGAACACCGTCGGACAGCTCTTCAAGCAGGCGGTGAAGGGCGTCGTGACGGGCAAGCCGGTGGCGTCGGGCGGCACGTACGGGCGAGAGAAGGCCACGGGACAGGGGGTCGTCCACTGCATCACCGAGTGGGCCGAGGACAACGACGTGAACCTCGGCGGCGCGACGCTGCTCGTGCAGGGGTTCGGCAACGTCGGCTCGAACACGGCCGTGCTCCTGTCGAAGCTCGGCGCCTCGACGATCGCGGTCGGCGACCACACCGGGTATCTCTACAATCCGGAGGGGTTCAATCCGCACAAGCTGCAGGACTACGTGAAGAAGCACCGCTCGATCGCGGGCTACCCGGCCGGCAAGCCGATCAGCCGCGAGGAGTTCTTCCGGCTCAAGGCGGACATCTTCATCCCGGCGGCCCTGGAGAACCAGGTCGGCGTGGAGGAGGCGAGCTGGCTGCAGGTCCGGCTCGTGGCCGAGGGCGCGAACGGGCCGTGCTCGCCCGAGGGGGAGAAGGTCCTCCTGGAGCGCGGGATCGACATCCTGCCGGACGTCCTCGCCAACTCGGGCGGCGTCACGGTGAGCTACTACGAGTGGGTGCAGAACAAGCGCTCCGAGACGTGGACGCTCGAGGAGGTCGACGCCCGGCTCGAGAAGGCGATGAAGCGGGCCTACCGCGAGGTGACCGAGATGGCGCGGCAGAAGAAGTGCACGCTGCGCCTCGCCGCGTACGCCGTGGCGCTTCAGCGGCTCGCCGCCGTGTACGGCGAGCGCGAGATCTTCCCGTGAGCCGGGGCGCGCCCCGCTCAGGGCGAAAGGAACGTGATGAGGAGCGGGAGGTGGTCTGAGCCGATGTCCGTATCCAGACACCCGCGCTTCTTGTCGTAGAGCGACCGCTCGCCTGCGCACTCCAGGAGCCGCACCTGCCGCTCGCCGGGGATCGCCAACCTGGCCGACATGAGCGCCTGGCACAGGACGTACCACGGCCCCGTGCTGTCCTTGTCCTTGTCGCGCCAGAAGTCCCCGTACGGCGGCTTGACGCGCCCGAGGAGGGCCCATGTCGCGTTGAACAGAGGTCGATCGAGGGTGCCTCCGTGGGTCTCCTTCGACTTCACCCACTCACGGACTCTGCTCGCGTAGAAGCCGTCGCGCCGTATCACGGCGTCGTCGTAGGGCGGCAGGTTGAAGTCGCCGACCACGAGCTCGGCTCGGTCACGGTCGAGCTCGCGAAACTTGTCGAGATCGCGGCGCGACTCACGCCTCAGGCGGGTACGCCGATCCTCGGAGTCCTTGTGGCTCGCCGACGCCGCGTGGAGGTTCCAGATCCAGAGGCCGGGCCCTCCGCCAGGGGGAGCGGCCTTGACGACGAGCGCCCTCCAGCCCTCCCTCACGTTATATCCGCTCGGCGTCCACGCCGCCGTGCGGAGCGCGGTCGCGACGCCCCTCGGGCCCCGGATGATCTCGTACTCGTGGCCGAGCCCATCCCGGCCACCGAAATCGACAGGAGCCTCCTGGAGCGCCACGATGCTCGGAGCGTGCTTGGCCACCAGCGCTGTGAGGATGTC
>JAICEP010000563.1 GCA_025924095.1 Sorangium sp. | reverse complement strand
CTGCGCGACCGCGCGCGCCGCGGCCCGCAGCGCGTTGCCCTCGAGCTCCCCGGTGACCCCGCGGGCGAGGACCTGCGGCGGCGCCGCGAGGGCGCCGTGCACGTCGACGACCAGCGACACGAAGGCCACCCCGGCGCGACCGAGGTTCGCGCGCTCCCGGAGGACCTCCTCGCCGAGCTCCTGGCCTCCCGCCGTCGCCACGCGGCCGGTGACGGCCCGGCCGCTCCGGCCGAGCGGCTGCGTCTTGCCGATCTCGACGACGTGGCCGTTCTCGGCGACGAGCACCTCGGCCACGCCGCGCTCCCGCGCGAGCGCCGCGTGCCGGGTCAGGTGGTGCAGCGCGCCGTGAACGGGGAGGAAGCTGCGCGGCTGGGTGAGGTCGATCATGCGCGCCTGCTCTGTCCGGTGCGCGTGACCGCTCGCGTGCACGCGCCGGTCCGTCGACCACGTCACGAGCTCGACGCCGAGGCGGAGCAGACCGGCCATCATGTCGACGACCGGACGGTCGTTGCCAGGGATGACGCGGCTCGAGAGCACGACCCTGTCCCCCTCTTCGAGGCGCAGCAGCGGGTGCGTCCCCGACGCAAACCGCATCAGCGCGGAGGACCGCTCGGCCTGGGTGCCGCTCGCGACCACGAGGAGCCGCTCGCGCGGCATGGAAGAGGCGACCTCGGGCGGGACGAGCAGATCGCTCGGCCACGGGAGCCGCCCCACCGCCTGCGCGGCCCGCACGTGCGTCTGCACGCTGCGGCCGAGGAGGCAGATCTTGCGGCGCGCGCGGACCGCGGCCTGGCCGAGGGCGAGCAGGCGCTGGACGTTGGAGGCGAAGACGCCGACCACGACGCGCGCCGGCGCGGTCTCGACGAGCTCCGCGAGCGCGTGAGCGACGTCGCGCTCGCTCCCCGCCTCGCCGGGCGAGTCCACGTTGGTGCTGTCGGACAGGAGCAGCCGGATCCCGGCGTCGCCGAGCGCGCGGAAGCGGGCCTCATCGGTCGGCTCGTTGTCGAGCGGCGTCGGATCGAGCTTGAAGTCCCCGGTGTGGACGACGAGCCCCGCGGTCGTGTGGATCGCGAGCGCCGTGGCGTCGACGATCGAGTGCGTCACGCGGAGCGGCTCCACGACGAAGCCGCCGATCGCGACCTCGCGCCCGACCTGCGTCGGCAGCAGCCTCACCTTGTCCTCGAGGGCGTGCTCTGCGAGCCGGTAGCGCACGAGCTCCAGCGCGTGCGGCGGGCCCCAGACGGGGACGTCGAGGTGCCGCAGGAGGAAGGGTAGCCCGCCGATGTGGTCCTCGTGGCCGTGCGTCAGCACGACGCCGCGCACCCGGTCGCGGAGCGCGAGCACGTGGTCGAAGCGCGGGTGGTACACGTCGACGCCGAGGTCCGAGCTCGGGAACGTCACCCCGCAGTCGATGAGCAGCACGCCATCGGCCTGCTCGAGCGCGAGGCAGTTCATCCCGACCTCGCCGAGCCCTCCGAGAGGCACGAGCCGCAGGGTGGACGGGGCTGGCGGGGGGAGCTGGCTCGGGACGGGGGCGCTCTGCTCGGGATGCACGTTCGGTGAGGGGGGTCTGCCACCCAGGGCGCCGGGGGCCCACGGCCCGCGGCTTGCTGAGCTGGTCTGTAAGAGAGAGGACGGCTTCTTCAAGACCTAGCCGATATCGGCTCGCCGTCCCCTTCGAAACTTGGAGCGACAGTGTAGCCACAGGGTGGCCCCTTGCGTCACGCTCTCTCTTTCCAGCGCCGGCGTGAACCTGGCGGCGCCGGCCTCGCCCCGCTCGGACCGGTTCCTGCGCACCTTGTCTTCTCCGCCGTCGGACCGCCGCCCGAGGGCGGACGCCGAGCCCCCTTTCCCCTGAACGTTCCGAGGAGACACCGGTGATCGCTGCCCTGTTCGTCAATCTCCTCCGCCTGCTGCTGCTCCCGGTCAGCGCGCTTCGCTGGGCGTTTGCTGCACCACGCGGCGGGTATGTCGTCCTCGAAATCGACGGCCGCGTGGTCGATCTGCAGCCTCCCCGGGTCCGTCTCGGCCTCGGGTGGCGTCCCCGGAAGAGGGCTCCGCTCTCGGTGGAGCGCGTCCGGGAGCTCGGCAAGCACCTGATGAAGGACCCGCGCCCGGCGGGGCTGCTGCTCCGGATGCGGTCGGTCCATGCGGGGCCCGCGGTGCTCGCCTCGCTGCGGGACGCGCTCCTCGAGATCCGGGCAGGGGGCAAGGACATCGTGGCGTACCTGCCGAGGGGCGCCGACACCGCGACGCTCCTGCTCGCCTCGGCCGCGCGCGCCGTCGTCGTCGGGCCCGAGACGCTTGTGTCGCCGCTCGGGTTCGCGGTGGAGGGCCGCTACGTGCGCCGCGCGCTGGAGCAGATCGGCGTCGAGCCCGAGGTGTTCGCGAAGGGCATGTACAAGAACGCCGGCGAGGTGCTCGTGCGCGACACGATGAGCACGGAGCAGCGCGAGCAGGTCGGCGCCCTGCTCGACGCGCGCCTCGGCGATCTGATCGCGGCGCTCGCCCAGGGGCGCCGCGTCGATCGCGAGACGGCCGCGCGGTGGATCGACGAGGCCCCCTACGGCGCGGAGCAGGCCGTGGCGCGGGGCATCATCGACGCGGTCGCGTACGAGGACGAGCTCGAGCACATGCTCGCGTCGGGGCTGCTCCCGGGCACGACCGCGCCGCGCCGCGCCGAGGCCTCCGCCGGCGGCTCGGCGGGCGTGGGAGCGCTCGCGGCGGGTCGGGACGCGCGGGCCCGCTTCGTGGCAGCGGGCCGTTACCTGAGCGCGCGGCGCGGGCTGTCGCTGCGGCCCATGCTGCCGCGCCCCATCCTCGGCGTCGTCGAGGTGCACGGCGCGATCGTCAGCCGCGCCCGCTTCCGGGGCGCCTCGCTGGCCAGCGAGGAGCGGCTCGTCGCGAGCCTGCGCGCGGCGCGGCAGAACCCGCGCATCCGGGGGGTCATCCTCCACATCGACTCGCCGGGCGGCTCCGCGCTCGCGTCCGACCGGATCCACCACGAGGTCACGCGGCTCGCCGAGGTGAAGCCGGTCGTGGCGTGCATGTCGAACGTGGCGGCGAGCGGCGGCTACTACGTGGCGGCGGCCGCGCACGCGATCATCGCGCAGCCGCAGACCATCACGGGGAGCATCGGCGTGGTCTCGGCGCGCTTCGCGCTCGGTCCGCTGCTCGAGCGCCTCGGCGTCTCGACCGACGTCGTGAAGCGCGGCGCGCGGGCCGACCTGTTCTCCCCGTCGCGCAGGCTCGACGCGGGGGAGCGGGCGGTGATGGAGCGCGAGCTCGACGCGATCTACGCGACGTTCCTCCGCGTGGTCGCGCGCGGCCGGAGGCGTCCGGTCGAGGAGATCGAGCCGCTCGCGCAGGGGCGCGTCTACAGCGGCGCCGAGGCGCAGGCGCGCGGGCTCGTCGACATGCTCGGCGGGTTCGAGCGGGCGCTCCACGAGCTGCGCCAGATGATCGGGCCGAAGGCGGCCGCCATCGAGCCGGTGATCGTGCGCGCGTCGCGGTACATCCCGCCTCCGCCGCTGCTGCCGGCGCCGGTGCCGACGCTGCTCGAGCTCGTCGGGCTGCGAGGGGTCGCGGGGGAGGTGGCGCTCGCGATCCACTGCGAGGGGGAGAGGGTGCTCGCCTACTGCGCGGAGGCGACGGAGCTCGACTAGGACGCAGCGGCCGGGCGAGGTGCTCACACAGCGGCCCGTCCCCAGCGCGCCCCCCGCGCGCACCCACACCTCGCCCGGCTCCTTTCGAGGGAGGGGACGATCTGGGACCCATTCCAGGATGGAGAGGATTTTGTCGGGGAGAAGCTGTGCGTAATCTGTGCGCCCGGTGGGTAGCACCTGTTCAGAACTGCTCAGGGATCGCTACGAATCCCGCGACGAACGGGCAGACCCCATATGTGGGCCCTGTTCGGCCGGAGATCCCAAGATGTAGCGGTTCTCCTTGACGCACAGGCCCTTCGCGGGTTTGACTAGCTGGCGGTCAGGCGCTCCCGAATGTCGGCGCACGCCTTTCAGGCATGGCACCTGGACCTATGCTCACTGGCCGGTAGACGGAACGTTTGAGCAGGTAGCAGGGGAGAAGCGACGGGACCTGTGGAGATCCGAGGCGATGAGGCCTCGGCGTTCTCCCGGGAACTATTCGTGCTTTCGGTAGGACGCGAGTCACCGCCAGGTGCGGTAGCTCACAGGAGGACTTGGAAATGGCCCAGTCGGCAGTTGTGGGTGACGGCGGTAAGCTTCCCGCCGGGAACGGCAAGATGGCGGCGCGGACGAAGGAAGATGCAGGGGCCCGTCCGGTGACCGGGGGGGCTGCCAAGGCGCAGACCAACGGCGCGGCCGCGAAGAAGGCCGCGAAGAAGGGGGCCTCGCGGCCGCGCGGGCTCGGGTTCGACCGGCGGTTCACGCACCGCGGCGTGGACCCGCTCGACGAGGTCACCTGGGAGCGCCGCTCGAGCATCATCACCAACCCGGACGGCTCGGTCGTCTTCAAGATGGAAGGGGCCGAGATCCCCGCCGGCTGGTCGCAGCTCGCGACCGACATCGTCGTCTCCAAGTACTTCCGCAAGGCTGGGATCCACGGCAAGAAGGAGCTCGGCGAGACGAGCGTCCGCCAGGTCGTCCACCGGCTCGCGCGCACCATCCGCGAGGCGGGCGAGCACTTCGGCGGCTACTTCGCCTCCACGAAGGACGCGGACTCCTTCGAGGCAGAGCTCTCGTACCTGCTCGTCCACCAGTACGGCGCGTTCAACTCGCCCGTGTGGTTCAACTGCGGGCTCTTCCACCGTTACGGCATCGAGGGCTCGGGCGGCAACTACGCCTGGAACGAGGCCTCGGCCGACGCCGGGAACGGGGGCGCCGTGGCCAAGTCGGGCGCGTCCACGAGCCGAACGAGCGCGGCGGGCGCGCTCGACGAGATCATCGAGACCCGGAACGCCTACGAGCGGCCGCAGTGCTCGGCGTGCTTCATCCAGGCGATCCAGGACGACCTGATGAGCATCTACGACCTCGTGAAGAGCGAGGCCCGCCTGTTCAAGTACGGGTCGGGGACGGGGACGAACTTCAGCACGATCCGCGGGAAGCAGGAGAAGCTCTCGGGCGGCGGGACGAGCTCGGGGCTCATGAGCTTCCTCGAGGTGTTCGACCGCGCCGCCGGCGCGACAAAGAGCGGCGGCACGACGCGGCGCGCCGCCAAGATGGTCTGCCTCGACATGGACCACCCGGAGATCGTCGACTTCATCCAGTGGAAGGTCCGCGAGGAGAAGAAGGCGATGGCGCTCATCGCCTCGGGGTACCCCTCCGACTTCAACGGCGAGGCGTACCACACCGTGAGCGGGCAGAACTCGAACAACTCCGTGCGCGTGAGCGACGAGTTCATGCGCGCGGCGGCGACGGCCGCGTCGTGGGAGACGCGCTCCCGGACGACCGGCGAGGTCGTCGAGACGCTGAGCGCGAAGGATCTCTGGCGCCAGATCGCCGAGGCGGCGTGGGGCTGCGCCGATCCGGGCGT
>JAICEP010000562.1 GCA_025924095.1 Sorangium sp. | reverse complement strand
TCAGGACCTCGCGCGGATCGAACGAGACGCCGGCGCGCCCCGCGGCGGCGAGCAGCCTCCCCCAGTTCGCGACCTTGCCGAACAGCGCCGTCTTCACGAGCAGCGACGGGGCCACGGTGCGCGCCACGGTGCGCGCCCCGTCGCGCGTCGAGAGGCCGCGGACGCGGATCTCGGCGACGTGCGTGCTGCCCTCGCCGTCGGCCACCATCGAGCGCGCCAGCTCGCCGCAGACCTCGGTGAGGCCCGTCGTGAGCTCGTCGCGCGACACGCGGCGCTGGGACGCGCCGGAGGACAGGAGGAGCACCGTGTCGTTGGTGCTGGTGTCCCCGTCGACGGTGCACGCGTTGAACGTCACGTCGCACGAGGCCGAGAGCGCCGCGTTCGCCTCGCCCGGGTCGAGCACGGCGTCGGTGAACAGGAAGACGAGCATCGTCGCGTGAGGCGGCCCGACGTCGGGGTGGATCATCCCGGCGCCCTTGCCGATGCCGAGCAGCGTGGCGCCCCCGCCCACCTTGCGCTGAGAGAGCTTCGGCCAGCGGTCGGTCGTGCAGATCGCCTGGGCGAAGTCGAGGTAGCCCCTCGGCGACAGGCGCGCCGACAGCTCGGGGACTCGCTCGATGATCCGGTGCGCCGGCAAGACGGCGCCGATGACGCCGGTCGAGGCGGGCAGCACCTCGTCCTCCTGGGCGCCGATGGCCTCGGCGACGGCGCGCGTCGTATCGAGAGCGGCCTTCCAGCCGGCCTCGCCCGTACAGGCGTTGGCACATCCGCTGTTGGCGACGACGGCGCGGGCGCGCCCCGACAGGACGCGCTGCATGGCGATGTCCACGGGCGCGGCGCGCACGAGGTTCCGGGTGAACATGCCGGCGACCACCGCCGGCTGATCCGCCACCGCGAGCGCGACGTCGATGCGCCCGTCTTTCCGGATCCCCGCGCTGATGGCGCCGAAGCGAAACCCTGCAACTGGCTCGAAGCTCATGAGGGCGCGGAGTCTACGCACGAACGCGCGCCGGGAGAAAGCGGCAATGGGGCCTCCAGGCCACGTCGAAGGCTGCCGGTTGGATCGCCGCGGATCGCCGCGCTCTCCTCCGTTGTCGCCGCGGCGGGGCTCCTCCTCGGGAGGGGCTCGCCGCCGAGGGGCTCGACCTCGGCGCGCTTCCCAGGACCGCTCCGCTCTTCCACCCCGTTCGCGTTGCCGCGAATGAGACGTCCGGAGGCGGCCGGGCTGAGCGCGACATTTGCAATGCTTCATGCCGATGGTCACCGTCCGGATCGTCGATATCAAAGGTCTCTATCTCCCGGGCTTTCCGGACAGCTCGGCGCCGCCGGGGACCACCCGAGCGGCTGGCGTCAGGCCCGGCTACACGAGCCTGGATAACCAGGGACGCGTCTACATCAATCGCGATCTCGACGGGCGCTGGGCAAGGAATACGCAGCTCATCGAGATCACGGCCGAGGTGACGAGCCCCGACGGCGAGCTCCCGGAAGGAGCGCGGATCCGCTGGAGCGCGCGCGATCCGGACGACCCGTCCAACGAGCGGCCGGAGGTGCACCCGGACTGGGGCCCCACCCTCGACGAGAACGATTACGACGCCGCGGGAGGGTACGCGGGGCCGGTCGAAGGGGACGACGAGGGGACGCCGGACAGGAGCCCGAGCTGGGAAGAGGTGGAGGGTTACCCGCTGTCCGACGCCGCGGAGACCAGCGCGAGCACGGCAATCGTGGGGGGGCGGAGCACGATCCGGCGGCACATGACCGATATCGCCGGAGACAACCTGATCGTCCGCGCCGAGATCGAGGCCGAGGGCCTCGAGGAAGCCGCCGCCGACGAGACCGGGATCATGACGCTCTGGCGCCGGATCGACGTCGAGTACATAAGGATGGAGAGCGCGCCTGCGCTCCCGATTGCGCAGGTGCCGAGGCGCTTCGAGCCGGTCTTCACCCAGCTCGACTTCTCCGAAGAGCGGGTGATCCGGGACCTGCAGCACCTCTCGCTCGACGCGGGCACGCTCGGCGAGCAGGCGTCCCGCTTCGTGAGCGAGATCTTCTCCCACGCCGGGGAGCCGGGCTGGTTCTGCCTGATCGCCGCGCTGGAGCCGCACCCTCTGCCCGAGGTCCAGGGCGCGCCGCTGTTCACCGGGGCTGTGACGATCCTGGACGGCGGGCAGGGAGAGAGGCGCAGAGAGTACGTGGAGATCCCGGGCGACCACCCGGACGCGAGCTACGTCACGTTCCGCTGGAATGGCCAGCAGATCGGATTTTCGGTCGCGATCGCGTCCGTCCTGTCCGACCCGCCGCGAACCCAGCTCTGGCTCGATCCGCACGACATCCAGGGCCGGTTCACCGCGGGCGACGGGTCGGTGGCGCATGCGTACAGGGACCGCCTCTTCTTCTTCCCTCGCGCCCGCCGCAGGGGCGCGGCGTGGGAGCCCCCGGGCTATGGCATCCCCGCGCGCGTCGAGGCCGTCGTGCGGGGGCCGGGCGCCGCCTACGCCGCCGGCATGAGCCCCACGATCGACGTCGGTGTCGCGAGATATTTCGCCGGCAGGACGATCCTCTTCACCCATCACAGGGCGTGGTGGGACCCCGAGCGCGGGCAGCCCCGGGGCCGATACGAGCAAGGCACGCTCCACACCATCGTTCACGAGCTCACGCACGCGTTCGGGATGCCGCACAAGTGCGGCTACTTCGATTACCTGACGCCGCGCCGGACGACGTGCTGCATGAACTACCGCTCCCACTGGATGATCGACGCTGACCAGCAGCTCATCCCGGGGACCGCCGGGCTGGTCGGCAATGACCTGTGCGGGCGCCACGTGAAGGAGACCCGGCGCGTGCGCCTCGAGGAGAACAGAGGACTGCGATGGAGATGAGGAGCCGTCATGTCGGATAATCCTGCGTGCAACGAGGGAGAGCCCGCCGGCCCGCCCGGTTTGGCGCTGCGCTCGATCGATCACGACCGCCGCTATGTGCTCGGCTTTCCCCTGCACGTGGCCATCACGGTGTGCGCCGATCGCCCCGGCACCTGCATCCGGCGGCTGCCGCGCGCGAGCTGGGCAGGCAACGCCGGCGCGATCGGCGTTCGCCTCACGAGGGCGGGCTCGGGCGAGGAGGTCGTGAGGACCGAGCCCTCGCCGGTCGTGCTCCGCGAGCTCGGCACGCCGGTGTTCCTGCTCTCGCCGGGGACGTGCCGGCGCATGCTCATCGACGTCTCCTCGCATCTGCCCTCGGGTCTCGATCCAGGGCATTACACGCTCGCGATCGTCTACGAGGGGCCGCCCGATCGCGTGGAGAGCTCGCCGGTGCCGATCGAGCTCGCGGCGCCGGATCTCGAGGAGCAGCGCGAGCTGCAGCGCCTCGCGCCCGAGCTCGCCCGCACAGGCTCCTGGGGCCGCTGGACGAGCCTGCCCCCGGACGGCGGCGCGCCGGTCGAGGCCCGCGTGGATCCGGGCGATCCGCTCCGCTTCAACCGCGTCCTGCGCTACCTGATGTACGGGCCGGAGTCGCTCTGCGACGTGGACCCGGCCGTGCTCGACGTGCTCGATGGCGTCTACGCGCCGGAGGCCCACGCGCTCCGCGCCGAGCTCCACGCCGCGCGGGGAGACGCGGCGCGCTTGGCGGAGCAGGCGGAGCTCATCCGGAGCACCTACCCGGGGCTCGCCTGGTGGGTCGAGCGGATCGAGGCGGGGCAGAGCGAGCTCGGCTTCGTCCGGGAATGTCGGGCGAGGACGCGCGGCGGGTGAGCGGCGGCGCGGCGCGCGCCGTCATCGCCGTGCGTCGCGCCGGGCGGGCCGCGAGGGCGCTGGCTCCACGAGCGGATCACGGGATTGCAACACGTCCGTCACCACCCGCGAGGTACTCCTTGTCGCGAAGCAATGCGTGACGACGAGGCGAGCCATGGCCGGCAGCAGCTGCCGGAGCGCGCGAGCGTGAGCGCGCTCCCCCCCGACATCGTGACGGCGCTCCCCGGCGCCGAGGCCGCCGCCGTCTCCTGGCGCACGCAGGGCCGGCGGTACATCACGATCCTCGTCAAGGCGAGCTTCGCGTTCACGCCCGGCGCGGCCATGTGGCGGACGGAGCCGCAGGAGATCCTCCGCGCCGAGGTCCATCACGGCAAGAACCCCGCGCGGAGCGTGCGGTTCACCGGCGACCTCGCGCCCTACCTGGGCCGCGCCGACGTCCTCTTCACGGGCGACGCGCATGCGCCGGACGGCGCGCAGGTCCAGTCCTTGCCGGTGCGGATCGCGGTCTTCGGCGCGAGCGGCTGCGCGCTCGACAAACGCCTCCTGGTCCGTGACGGTAAGCCGTTCCAGCGGATGCCGCTCGTCTACGAGAAGGCGGTCCGCGGCGCGAACGGGTGCGAGAACCCGTTCGGCGTCGACCCGAACGGCGGCGAGGCCATCCTCGTCGATCCAGAGGACCCAGCGCGGCCCGCGGGGTTCGGCCCGATCGCGCGCGCGTGGCCCGCGCGCAAGCGGTTGCTGGGCAAGACCCGGCGCGAGACGCTCGAGGGCCCGAACGCGGAGATCCCCGCGGGCTTCGACTGGTCGTACTTCCAGGCGGCGCCCCCGGACCAGCGGATCGATTTCCTGCGCGGCGACGAGTGGATCGTGCTCGAGAACCTGCACCCGGCCGCTCCGCGGCTCGAGATGCGCCTGCCGAGGGCGCGCGGGGTCGCGCGGATCGAAGGGCTCGCCGCGTCCGCTGTGACAGGGGGCGAGACCCTCGCGCTGAGCGCCGACACGCTCCGCATCGACGGCGCCGAGCAGCGCTGCACGGTCGTGTGGCGTCAGATCGTCCCCGTCCCCGTCGAGGGCGCCCTCGCGGCCGTGCGGATCGCCGCCGGCGTCGCGATCGACGGCGAGGAGGTCGCGTGGCCGGATCTGCGCCTCGGGCGAGCCCGGCGCGTCGAGGCAGCGCAGCCGCCCGCTCCCCGGAACGGTCCGGAAGGGACCGTGCTGATGGAGGACGCGCCCGTTGCCTGCGGCCCGGCGGGCCAGCGGGCGGGGGATCCGGGACGCACGATCCACCTCTCGGACGAGGACATCGAGCTCATCGACCTGCTGCAGGGCCCGCCGCCGCTGGAGACGCTCGCGCTCTCCGAGGAGCAGGGCGAGGCGGCGGTGCGCGCGCCGGCGCTGCCGTTCGCGCTCGCGCCGGGAGCGGCGCGGCAGAGCTGGCCGGGGCTCACGCCACAGCAGGGCGACGTCGCCGCCGCCGCGAGCCTGACGCTCGCCCTGTCGGACGCGGACGAGGCGCGCGCCGGCGATCGGCCCGCGATCCCGTTCTTCATCCACCCGATGCCGGCGCCCCGCCTCGCGCCGCCCGAGGCGCCGATCCCCGGCGCCCCGTGGTCCGGCGAGCGCGCCTCGCCGGCGCCCGACCTGTCCGCGGGGCTCGCGACCCTCGCGCTGGACGAGGCCTCGCCTCCGCTCGTCGAGGTCGCTCTCCAGGCCGCCTCGCCTCCGCTCGTCGAGGTCGCTCTCCAGGCCGCCTCGCCTCCGCTCGTCGAGGTCGCTCTCCAGGCCGCCTCGGCCCCGGG
>JAICEP010000561.1 GCA_025924095.1 Sorangium sp. | reverse complement strand
CCGGCGCCCGATCGGCGGCTCCCCCTGCGCGCCCTCGCGCTCGCCGAGCTCGCCGTGCAGGCGGCCGCCCGCGAGGCTGGCGCGGGTCAGGTTGCTGCACCCGCCGGCCCGGCCGCCGCGCCTCCCGCCGGCTCGGCGCCGGCCGCGACGTCGCCGCCACTCCAGCTCCCGCCGGCCGCCCACGCGCGGCTGGCTCCGGTGACCGGCTGGAACGTGCCGCCGCGCGCCGACGCCACGGCCGGCACCGCCACGCTCGAGATCCGGGCCAGGGCCGAGGGCGATCTGCCGCTCCGCGTGCGGGTGCGCCGCGCGCTCGTCGATGCGCCGGAGGCGTCGCTCCTCATCACCGACGGCGCGCGCGCCGAGTTCCGGCTCGATCGCGCCGCCCCGGGCGCGATCGTGCTCGACGGCGTCTGCCGGGCGCTCGACCGCGAGGAGATTCCCTGCGCGTTCTCGATCACGCTCGACGGCGCGCCGGTCGCGTGCTCCGCGGCGTCCGCGCCGGCGGCGGCGCCCGCGCCGATGACCGGCCGCTGCGTCGTGCAGGTGCCCAGGGGCAGCCACCGCATCGAGGCGCGGCCTCCGGCGGATCAGAGCGTCCTCGGCTGGATCCGCGCGACCGCGGCCGGAGCAGCGCAGCCCTACTCGGGCCGCGTCCTCTCGACCTGGAACGACATCGACCCGGCCCGCCCCCTGGAGCTCGCGTTCGTCGGCCCGACCGTGGTGCGCATCCGCGCCCGCGCCGCCTACGAGTGCGCCGCCACGCCCCGCGCGCGCGCCGCGCTCGCGGACGGCGGCGATCCGGTCTGCCACCCCGAGGTCGCCGCCTCCACGCCCGCGGGCCAGCTGCGCTTCTCGGTGACACCGCTCGACGTCGCGGCCGACAGCGGCCCCCCCGGCGCGGCCCCCTCCGGCGCGGCCCCCCCCGGCGCGCTGGAGGAGGGGACGATCGCCCTCGACGCCTCCGAGGACCGCGAGGCGCGCCGCCTGGGCGTCACGCGCGAGCCGTTCTTCTGGCTCGGCGGCGAGGTCGAGTCCCGCGTCGCCGTCCTCCCCGAGGGCCCGCACGTGCTGCGCGTCGCCTCGCCCGGCGGCAGGGCGCTCCTCCGCGTCGAGCTCGCCGTCGCCACCGGCGCGCCCCGCCCGCGCGTGCCGCCGCCCGCGCCGCCGTCGCCCGCGCCCCTCGCGCCCGCCGACGAGCCGCTCCGGCCGGCGCCCCCGGTGGGAGAGGACCCGGACGTGGGGCCGCTCTCTGTCGGCGCCTACGCGCGCCTCGTCGACAGCGAGCTCACGGAGGAAGATCTCCGCCTGCCGCTCCGCTTCCTCGAGCTCGGCGTCGACGTGCACCGCGAGCTCATCGAGCGGCGCGCCTGGGTCGCGGCCGCGGGGTTCGGGCGCCTGCGCGACGGGCCGGAGAGCTTCGGCGCCGAGGCCCGCTTCGACCTCGGCTCGAGCGGCTGGGCCCCCGGCGTCGCGCTGAGCGGCCGCCTCGTCCTCCAGCCGGGCGCCGGGGGCGCGCTGGGGGGCAGGGCGAGCGCGAGCGCGTTCTGGTCGATCCCGCTGGGCGAGCTCACGCTCTCGCCCTGGGCAGGCTTCACGCTGCTCGCGGTCGACGAGTCGCTCCGGGGCCTCCCGGGCGCCGACAAGGACATCTTCACCCCGTACGCCGCCGAGCACCGGGCGCAGGCCTCGCTCGGCGCGCGCCTGCGGCATCGGCCGTTCGTCGACGCGCTCGTCACGGCGGGCACGTCGCTGCGGCTGAGCCCGGTGCCGTCGACGCTCGACCGCATCGACGCGACGCTCGATCTCGACCTGCTCCCCGGCCGCGGGCTGTTCCCGTGGATCCAGCTCGGCTGGCTCGCGAGCTACCGGCCCGTGAACGAGACGCGCGACGAGGCGTTCCTGCGCGACGCGTTCACCGCGGGGCTCACGTTCTGGAGCTGGATCTCGCGCGGCCACCGCGTGTCGCTGGGCGCGGAAGGGACGTTCCTGTTCGACCTCCCGAGCCCTGCCGAGACGTCCCCCCGCCTCTCGGCGCTGCTCTTCGCCCGCTACGACTACACCGCCGGCCGCGGCCTCCGCGATTTCCCGCCGCACGCCACGCCGTTCCGCGACCGGCAGGAGGAGGGGAGCGGGAGCATCGAGCGGGAGCGGCCCGCGGTCGAGCCGTCCTGGGAAGACCCGTAAGACATGTCGTGAAGTAGGCCAGGCGTGCAGTCCACGTCGTGGTCTTGCGCAGCCCCGGCGGAGACGGCGTCGACCCCTCCCCGCGCCCCGGGGGCGTCGGGTTTGTCACTCCCCAGCTGTCCGGCGCCACGATACTCTCGGCGAGCTACGAGGTTTCTCGTCGGAACGTATGACAGTCGAGCTGATTCAGGCCATCGTTCGCCAGACCACTGTCCTCATCGCTCAGCTGGCGACCTCGGGGGGTTGGCGTGCCCCCTTGGCCCAGCTCGCGGACCAGGTGTTCCAGGACCTGGCGACCGAGCTCGAGCGACAGGGAGTCAGCCGCAAGGTGGGCGCCGACATGTTCGGTATGGGGCTCCGGAGCTATCAGCGACGGGTCCGGCGGATCACGGAGAGCTCGGTCGAGCGCGGCCGCTCGCTCTGGGAGGCCGTGCTGGACCACATCCGCCGCCGGGGGATCACGCCGCGGGCCGAGATCCTGCGGGCGTTCGCCGCCGAGGATGATGTCCTGCTGCGCGGGGTGCTCTTCGACCTCTGCGAGAGCCGCCTGATCTTCCAGGCGGGGCAGGGAGCTCAGGTGGTGTATCGCGCGGTGTCCGACGACGAGCTCGGCGCGCTTCGCGCGATTCGCTCCGGTGAAGGCGTGGACGAGCTCGTCGTGGCGATCATCTATCGGGAAGGCCCGCTCACACGCGACGATCTGGTGCAGCGGACCCACATCGATCGCGCGGAGCTCGATTGCGCCCTGCAGCGCCTGGTGGAATCGGCGCGAGTCGAGCGGACCGGTGAAGATGCCGGAGCGACGTACAGCGCCGCGAGCCTCTACGTGCTTCTTGGCTCGCCCGTGGGCTGGGAGGCGGCGATCTTCGATCACTACCAGGCGATGGTGAAGACCATCCTGTGCCGGTTGCGCGAGGATCGCACCGCGCCCGGCCTCGGCGACCGTGTCGGGGGGAGCACCTATACCCTCGACGTGTGGCCCGGCCATCCGCACGAACAGCGGGCCTACGAGACGCTGGGGCGCCTGCGTGCCGAGCTTGTCGCGCTGCGCGAGCAGGTCGAGGCATTCAACGCGGCGCACGAGACGCCGGACAGGTACACGCAGGTGGTGCTGTACGTCGGACAGTGCTTGATCCAGCAGGACATCGGGGGCGGCGATGAGGCCTAGTGGGGTCGCGACGGCGTGCCTCGTCGTGAGCGTGACGGGCGCGGTGCTGCTGGCCCCGGCCTGCAAGGGCGTGGGCCCTCAGACCGGGAGCGAGACAAACTTTCTCACGAGCTTTCTCACGAGCTGCGATGCCAGCTGCGGGGACGGTCTCGCCTGCATCTGCGGCGTCTGCACGCGCGCCTGTTCGGTCGCCGACGAATGCACGGGGCTCGCCTCCGGCGCCGAGTGCGTGGCCGTAGCGGAGCGGCCCACCGAGGCGGCGTGCGCCGCGGCCGAGAGCGCCGCGTTCTGCGATCTCTCCTGCAGCGATGATGCCGCCTGCGCGCCGCTCGGCGAGCCGAGCGGCGCGCCGTTCCGCTGCCAGGGCGGCTTCTGCCGAGCGCCCGGCGATGGCGGCACGGCGACCGCCTGCCCGGTCACCACCCTGGCGCCCGGCGACAACGAGCGAACGGTGGCGGTCGGAGACGCGACCCGCAGCTACGTCGTTCGCCTCCCTGCGAGCTACACGGGAGCGAGCTCCACGCCGCTTGTGCTCGATTTTCATACGCTCGGCGGGACCTCGGCGGCGGAGGCCGAGGCCTCGGGGTACCGCGAGCTCGCCGAGAGCGAGGGGTTCATCGTCGCGTGGCCGCAGGGCATCGACGGCGCGTGGAACATCGGTCCGTGTTGCACGACGTCACGCGACGTCGACGACGTGGGGTTCGCGCGTGCCCTGGTCCAGCAAGTCCAGGCGGAGGCGTGCGTCGACGTCAAACGCGTCTATGCCGTGGGCGTCGCGAACGGCGGCGGGATGGCCTACCACCTGGCCTGCAACGCGGCGGACGTCTTTGCCGGGGTCGCTCCCAGCGCCTTCGACCTTCTGGCGGAGTCGGAGCAGCCCTGCCAGCCGGTGCGGCCGATAGCCGAGATCTCGTTCCGGGGTACCGCGGACGTGCTGGTACCCTACGAGGGGGGGGCGCAGCAGGCGCCGAACGGCGCGAACATCACCTTCCTCGGCGCCGTTGGCACCTTCGAGAGGTGGGCCGAGCTGAACCGGTGCACGGGAACCCCGAGCGCGGCGGACAGCAACGGTTGCTCGACCTACTCGAGCTGCGCGAGCGGCGTGGAGGTGACGCTGTGCACGGCGCAGGGCGGCGGCACGGCCTGGGGGAGCCCCGAGATCGGGTGGGCCACGCTGAAGCGGCATTCACTGCCGTGAGCGCGTGATCCCCGAGCTCGCCTGGAGGTGGTGGGGGCATTTGCCCAGAGAGATGTCCCATGAAGGCGGGAAGGCGGGAAGATCATTGATGGTTTTCTTCCCGCCTTCCCGCCTTCATGTTCAAATGACCCCACCACCCGCCTGGAAGGTCCTCCAGCGGCATGCGCTCCCGTAGGCTGCGCGGGGCGCCTGCGCGAGGCGCGCGCCCGCGCCGCCTTCACCACCAGCCGATGTCCTGGATGATGGTGCCGATGTCGCCGTGCCGCACGATCGCGCGGTTCTGACGGATCTCATAGGATTTCGGCGAGCTGTCGACGACGTCCTGATCGAAGGTGTGGCACTCGAGCTTGTAGGTGCCCTCGCCCTGCATCAGCGCGCCCTTCAGCTTGATGTACGTGCCGTTGTGACGGCTCCTGAGCCGCTGGATCGCCTCATTGCTGGCGTCGATGAGCAGCTCGAGGTGGACCGTCTTCTCCTGCTTCCCGTGCGACGCGTCGAACGCGAGATTGACGGTGATGCCGGCGTCGAGCAGCGCCTCGATATCGGACTTGGAGAACGTTTCGTACATCACGATCTTCGCCATCGCGCGCTCCTTTCGAGGATGTGCTCGTAGCTGTACCACGGCACGAAGCGCCGAGCCGAGATCGTCGGCTCGGCGCGGCGCCGGGCGCCTCCCCGGAAGCGGGAGCGGGACAAAGTCCTCCACGCCGCCGCCGAGACGCCGTCCCAACCGGTCGCCGCGGTGATGAAAATGGAAATCATTTGCATCTGCGGCGGCCCGTGTGCTAGGACACGTCAAGCGCGCTCGACAGAGTGGGAGCTGGGGGCGCGGCGTGCCTCGGGGGCTGCCTATCCAGTCGTATTCGTCCCAGGGGGTGGTTTCTTTCGCGCCGTGGCGCCTGCGGACGAGCGCGTCCGCGATCTTGATGTGGAGAGATCAGGCAAACAGATTCCTTCCAGCTGCATTGTATACGCGCGCGTGGGGAGCGCGG
>JAICEP010000560.1 GCA_025924095.1 Sorangium sp. | reverse complement strand
TGGGCGCCGGCGAGCCACGGCCAGATGCGTCGCCGCCGCCGGGCGCTCACGAGGCGCCTCCAGGCGGCGGCGACGACGGTCCAGGCGGCGGGGCCGGTCCAGGCGGCGGCGCCAGGACGTCCACGCGCCGGCTGCGCGGGCCGGTGTCCTCGACGATGGCGCCGTCCCGGAAGGTGACGACGCGGGTGGCGTAGTCGGCGATCGAGGGGTCGTGGGTGACGACGATGACCGTCATGCCTTGCGCGTGCAGGGCGCAGAAGAGCTCCATGACCTGCCGGCTCGTGGCGGAGTCGAGCGCGCCCGTCGGCTCGTCCGCGAGGAGCAGCGGCGGCTCGTTGACGATCGCGCGGGCGATGGCGACGCGCTGCTGCTGGCCGCCGGACAGCTGGTTCGGCAGGTGGTGCGCCCGATCCTCGAGCGCGACGCGCGCGAGGGCGCGCTCGGCCCGCGCCCGGCGCTCGACCGGGCGGACGCCGGCGTAGACCATGGGCAGCTCGACGTTCGCGAGGGCGCTGTCGCGCGGCAGGAGGTTGAACGACTGGAAGACGAACCCGATCTTGCGGTTGCGGAGCCGCGCGAGCTCGACCTCGTCGAGCTCCTCGACGGGCTCGTCGTCGAGGCGGTACCGGCCGGCGGTGGGGCGGTCGAGCGTGCCGATGACGTTCAGGGTCGTCGATTTGCCCGACCCCGAGGCGCCCATGATGGCGACCATCTCGCCCCGGGAGAGCTCCAGGGAGACGCCGCGGAGCGCCTGCACCTCCACCTCGCCCATCCAGTAGGTCTTGGTGATGGCGTCGAGCTTCACGAGTGGAGACATGGGGGTTCTCGGCGGCGGTCGGCGCGACGTCCTCGGCCGCGGCGCGCCCGATCTCTGGGTTCGCCCTGCGTTCGCCCGGCGCGGGCCCGAGGTCCCAGGGCGCGCCGCGCTTGTTGCTCCCATCATCGTGCCGTGAAGGCCAGTCGGCGCGGTGAGGCGTAGGCGAAGAGCGGCAGCGAAGCAACCGGAGCGCACGGACGCAGCGGGGGAGCGACGTGGCCGGAAGACCGGCAGAACGCGGCGTTACAGCCCCGACGTCTCGACCAGCGCCAGCACGACGGCCCCGACGCCGTACGAGATGTCGTCGCGGAGCTCGACCTCCGCGTAGTCGTCGAGCCTGCCGACCGTCGTGGGACCGGAGATGCCGGTGACGACCGGGCGCCCTGACGCGTCCTCCTCGATGCGCGAGCGCACGCCCGCCATGGCGCTGTCGATCGCGGGGCGCACCGCGGCGTCGAGGAAGCCGTGGCGGAGGCCGCGGGCGAGCCCGGCGGCGAAGAGGGCCGTCGCGCTCGTCTCCAGGTAGATCTCGCCGGGGCGGTCCAGGATCGTCCACCACAGGCCGGTCCCCGGGTCCTGCGCGGCGAGGACCGCCGCGACCTGCCGATCGAGCGACGCGGCCACGGCCTCGTCGCGCTCGCCGCGCGCCGCGCGCACGCGGAGGTATTCGTAGCCGGCCGCGGTGACCCAGGCGTTGCCGCGCGCCCAGTACACGTCCGGGTCCTGCGGCGTCGCCCAGTTGTACGCGTGCCTGAAGAGCCCCGGCCCGTCCTGGAGGAGCGATGCGAAGATATGGAATTGATTCGAGAATTCGTCGAGCGCCCGCGCGTCGCCGGCGCGGATGAGCACGTTGCCGAACATGAACAGCGAGTCGACCCAGAGCGTGGGCTCGAACAGCGGCGACACGCCGAGGTGGCTGATGCCGCCCTGCTCCGTCCGGCGCGCTTCCTCGTAGAGGTAGCGGAGCACGTCGGTGACGATCGTCTCGTAGGGCGCAGCGCACGACTCCGCGTGGAGCGCGAGCGCGGCGGCGGCCGGCGGGCAGCGGTCGCTGGTCGTGATCTCGTAGCCGTACTCGATGTGCCGGTCGATGTAGCGCCGGTAGTAGTCCCGGTACGGCGCGTGCTGCGTGACACGGTAGAGCTCGACGAGCGAGAGCATGACCGTGCCCTCGCCCCAGTCCCACAGGAGCGACTCCGCCGGATGCTCGGCGATCCAGCGGTCGGCGACCGCGCGCGCCAGCGCGATGCTCTCGGAGCCGGGGGCGCGCTCGCGCGCGAACGCGTCCTCTGCCGACGGCGAGGTCGGCGTGCACGCCTCTCCGGGGCCGCCCGGGTCGCTCGAGCAGCCGGCCGCCGCGGCGGCGCTCGCGGCGGCGGCGACGAGCAGCGCGCGGAGGCGCGGCAGCCTGCGGGACATGCGCGACAGGGCGGCCATCGGCACCTCACTCCTCCACGGCGACGCCCGTGGCGTCGGGCGCGGTCACTCGAGGGGCTCCGTCGAGGAGCACCCGCGTGCCCCGGGCCATCAGCGCGAACGGCCGCTCGCCCTCGAGCCGCAGCACCACGAGCTCCGCGTCGGTCTCGAGGACCTGCCCACCGGGGAGCGTGAGCTCCTCCGAGGCACCCGCGCCCCGGAGGATCGCGACGTCGGTCCCGCCGTCGCTCTCGATCTGCCAGGCGACGATGCCGGGCCCCGGCTCGATCGGCGCCGCCCGGAGGGGCGCGTCGGGGCCGCTGTCCGCGCCGACCTTGTAGGGCAGGAGCACCGCCAGGAACCCCGGCGCCTCGGCCTCGACCGTGGCGTCGATGACGGCGTGGTCGGCGGCCTTGCGGTCCTTCTCGAACTCGTGGACGTGGGGCACGGTGAGCGGCGTGTACGGCGGCTCCACGACGGCCAGCCCCGGCGCGGTCGACTGCACGCGCACCTCGACGCCCGCCCGCGCCCGCTCCCAGCGCGCGCCGTCGGGGAGGAGCTCGAAGCTGCCCCCGGAGGTGAGCCCCGCGTAGCCGTGCAGCCGCCACGCGTGCGCGCGCGCCGCCGGGTGCGACGTCGCCAGGCGGTCGCCCACCACGAAGTAGCGGCCGTCGATGAAGGCCACGGAGCGCTCTACGTGCGTGTCCTGGTAGTCCTGGTGCGCCTCCGCGTACTCGACGGCGGCGCCGTCGTGGGTGTTCCGGATCCAGGCGTCCGCGTCGCCGAAGTTGTTGAAGACCCCCTTGTCGGGCGCGGATCGGCCGTCGATGAGGATGACGTTGTGCGACGGCGACTGGCTGGTCTTCGCGTTGTCGAGCGAATCGGGCTTGTAGTAGCCGGGGTCGATCAACAGGTACTCTCCGTAGGCGGCGAGCGAGAAGGACGTGCCGTCCACGTGGTCGTGGAGCGCCTTGCGCGCCGAGCCGTGCTCGGCGAGGAGCAGGAGCCAGCGCGCCTCCTCGCCCCAGTCCGAGCGGAACACCGCATTGCCCGCGTCGGGCATGAAGCGCGTCAGGAAGGGCGGCTCCTCGGCGGCCGCCGCGTCGTCGATGTAGACAAGGTGATGGGCGATGAGGTCGCTGCCAAACTCCATGTCCTGGGGGCTGTCGCGGTTCTGTTCCCAGTCCCAGCGATACGCCCCGCTGCCTCCGAAGGAGGTGAGCAGCGGGCTCCCGTTGAACGGGGTGAAGACGCCGTCGTCGGCCGGGGGGCGGCTGCCCCAGGGCAGGCGCAGCGAGAGCGACCAGTCGACGGACTTCGTGAAGAGCCCGCCGCGCAGCGGGAGCTCGAGCGTGGCCTGCTCGCCGTCGACGCAGCCGTGTCCGGCCCACGGGTCCTCGTCGGAGCGGGTGCGGCAGTCGCGCGCGAAGGCCACGGGCCCCTCGAGCGCGTTGTCGAGGGCGATGAAGAACGCCGCGGTGGGTCCCCAGGCGAAGCTGGCGTAGTACGGGCCTTCGGAGGCGCCGCCGTCGGGCTGCACGTACTGGCCGTCCGGGCCCCAGAGGTAGGCGAGCTCCGAGATCGACCAGTTCCACCAGGCCGCGGCCGACGGGTGCCCGGGGAACGCGAGCGCCACATAGCCGATCGCGTCGGCGGTCCGGATCGGGTGGTTGTTCTGCGCGGGGAGCAGCAGGAGATTCCGATAGAAATCGTGCTCGACGTACTTGGCGAAGAGCTGGCCGGTGATCTCGGTGATCTTGCGCTCCGCCTCGGCGGACTCTCCGTCTGGGAGCCACGGCGTGGCGCTCAGGAGGTCCCACGCGTTCGTGTACCCCATCAGGGTCTTCGCCATCCGGATGTTGATATCGAGGACCGAGTTCGTGTCCCAATCGGGCTCGAGCCGGCGCAGGAACTCGCGCGCCTTCGCGGCCGCCGCCTGGTCCTCGAAGGCCCAGGCGAGGAGGGCGTTCGCCTGCGCCGTCGAGGCGTTGTCGCCGTTCGTCCTGTAGTCCCAGGAGGCCGGGTCCGGGTCCTCCGCGTACGGGCGCTCGGCGCGGCGCTTCAGGGTGGCGAGGATCGAGGCGTAGGGCTCGCGATCGACGCGCGAGCGCAGCAGTTCTCGGTGCTCGGGCCGCGCGAGCAGCCGCGGGTGGACGCCGGTGTCCCGCTGCTGGCCCGGCCCGGGGACGTCGGCGCCGCACGCGGCGGCCGCGAGCGCGAGCGTGGCGAGGGCCGCGCGCGCCGCGTGCGCACGACAGAGGGTTCGGATCGAGAGAGACACACCGTGGGACCGTGATTGCATAGAAAGGATCGGGCGAGGGCTGGACAGGAAAGCGCTCGTGCGCGAGCCAGAGCAGCGTATCAGCTCGCGCCGGCCTGGATCGGCTCGATATCTCGCGGGCGTGGGGGCGATCACCACATCCCCCGTCATGACGGAATCCGATGTCATCCGATCAGCCTCCGTTGCCATCTGGGCAGACGCGATCCTCACCGGATGACCTCGAGGCGCGCGTCGAGCGGGCTGAGCAGAGCCTGTTGCGGCGCGTCGGCGCGGGCTGCTCGAGCGCGCCCGCAGGCTCCTCGGCGCGAGGGGCGCGACGCGCTCAGGTGGCGCAATCCTGCGCGAGCGTCCGTCTGCTGTGGCAGGACGCAACGCGTGGAGCGGAGCGACCGCGCCGGCAGCGAGGAGTCCTCGCCGTCGCGGGCTTTCCGCTGGGCGGCCTCCCGCTTGCATTGCCCCGGCCGCGCTGGGGAAAATCGAGGAGGTTTGGAATGGCGAACGAGCAGAAGCAGGGAATGGGCGCGCAGGGACAGCAGGGCTCCGGGCAACAGGAAGGCCGCAGCGAGAGCAGCGTTGTCCCTGACAAGGACTACAACCTGGTCAGCGTGCTCTACCATGCTCTCCAGGGCGCGGAGACCTATTCACAGTACGTTCAGGACGCGCAGAGGCAGGGTGATCAGGAGCTCGCCTCGTTCTTGGGCGAGGCGCGGCAGGAGCACCTGCGGCTCGCGGAGCGCGCGAA
The DNA here is from genome assembly GCA_025924095.1 of Sorangium sp. Classification (GTDB taxonomy): domain Bacteria; phylum Myxococcota_A; class Polyangia; order Polyangiales; family Polyangiaceae; genus Sorangium. The sequence continues at coordinate 323 of JAICEP010000560.1, read as the reverse complement.
GCAGCTCCTCGGGCAGCGGCTGAGCGGCGGCGCGCGCGCGGGCCAGGGAGGAGCGCGCGGCAGCGCCTGACGCGATCCGCGGGTCGAATCGACAAGGCGCCAAGAACGCCAGGGGGAGCACGGTCCTCCTCTGGTGGGCTTGGCGCCTTGCCTTGTGTCCAAAGCGTGAGGGGGAGCCCTGAGAGAGCTCATGATCGCAGCGCGACGCGGGTGGGGCTCGCGCGTGGGGGGGGCGGACGCCACGCGGGACAGCCTTCATGATATGCGCCTTCGTCATGCCCCTCCCCAAGCACCCCCGCGCCGTCATCACCGGCGCTGCCTCG
>JAICEP010000559.1 GCA_025924095.1 Sorangium sp. | reverse complement strand
GTGAACAGGAGCAAGGCGAGCGGGAGCAGCGCCAAGAGGCCCACCCAGACGGCAGGCGCCTCCTTTCGCATGGCGACGAGGTTGACGATGACAGCCACCGTAAAGGCAATGGACAGCCAGCGGTGGGTCTGCCGAACCCAATTGTTCCAGCAGTTGTTCAAGGCGATCGACGTGCTCCGTCCAGAATGGGCGGTAGTGCGCGATCCATTCGATGAGCGGCTTCATCCCGCGCGGCTCCACCCGGTAATAGACACAGCGCCCTTCGCGCCGGCCGTTCACCAGGCCGGCGTCTTTCAACGTGGCGAGATGCTGCGAGACCGCCGGCTGCGAGATGTCGAAGCGCGCTGTGAGGTCCTTCACCGCCGCTTCGCCACGCGTGAGCGACTCGAAGATCGCCCGGCGGCTGGGGTCCGCCAGCGCCTGGAAGATCTTGTCTTCGGCCACGGCCGCGCTCATGCATGATTAATAAGCCAATACTTATTGGTTGTCAAGCGCGCGGATCGGGCCGCTCTCCTCTCTCCGCCGCCTCCCGGGGACGAGCCCGAGATCTCCGACGTCCTGAAGCCCATCGGAAGACGAGGCGGAGAGCCCCGCCACCGAGCCGAGCGGTGACGACGGGGGCGGCGCGGACGAGCTGCCCTGATCGCCCTCCCGTGGCCCGCGGCGAAGCGCGAGGAGACGAGCCCGCGCCGTCATGAGCCCTCCCGAACAGCAGCTTGCTTGGAGCGCCGGAGCGGTCGTGATGCTCGGCGCCCTCAGGCTCACCGTCCTGGCCTCTCGGGGTGGGACGCGGTAGGGAGGGCGCCATGCTCAAGCACAACAGCTACTTCAACGGCAATGTCCAGAGCGTCGCCTTCGAGCGCCACGGGCGCCGGCAAACGATGGGCGTCATCGACACCGGCGAGTTTCACTTCTCGACCGAGGCGCCGGAGCGCATGACCGTCGTCGCGGGCGAGCTCGCCGTCCGCCTCGACGGCTCGCAGGAATGGCGCGTGTACCCGGCGGGGACGTCGTTCGAGGTGGCGGGCAAGAGCGCCTTCGACGTCAAGGCCTCGCAGCCCGCCGGGTACTTCTGCGAGTTCCTCTGAGCGCAGGCGACCCGCCTACGCCCCCATCCACCTGCGCTCCAGCTCCAGCGTCGCCGCGTTGTCCGGCACATTGCCGAGGAACTTCGCGCGCCACACCGGATCGCCGATCTTCCTCGCCCGCTCGATCAACCGCTCGCGCGCCGAGGCGACCGCCATCACCGCCTCCCGCCGGTGGCCGCACGCCGAGAGCGCCTCGGCGTGCGCGAGGCGCACCAGCGACTCGCCCACCTCGGCGCCCACCGACTCGAGCAGGCAGAACGCCTCGGTCGTCGCCGCCAGCGCGTCCACCGCCTGCCCCCCGTCGAGCAGCGCCCGCCCGAGGACCGCATACGCGAACGCGCGCAGCGGAGGCGCGCCGTACAGGATCGCCACCGCGGCGCGCGCCTCGCGCTCCGCCCCGCCGAGATCGCCTGACTGGAGCAGGATCCTCGCGAGGCAGGTCCGCGCGGCGCCCTCCCGGCGCGCGTCGCCGAGGCCCTGGGACGTCGCGATCGCCTCCTCCGCCGTCCGCTGCGCCTCCTCGACGAGGCCGAGCCGCGCCAGCACCGGGCCCAGGCCAAGGAGCGCCCCGAGCCGCGCGTCCGACAGCCCCATCCGCTCCGCGTCCGCGAGCGACGCGCGCAGCGCCGCCTCGGCGCCCTCGAAATCGCCGAGCTCCGCGTAGCAGGAGCCCAGGTTGTTCCTCGCCCAGCAGGCGTTGCGCCGATCGCCGGCGTGCTCGAACGCCGCGAGCGCCGCGTCGAAGCCCGCGAGGCAAGCGCCGGGATCTCCGCCCGCCATCGCCCGGTAGGCGCGCGCCTCGTGGAGACGCGCCAGCACCTCGACCTCCTGCTCGGTCTCCTCGGCGTCCTGCTCGATCGCGTCGAGCACCTCGTCCGCGAGCTGGTACCGCCCGCCGAAGACGAGGCGCCCGGCGCCCGCGCACAGGCACACGCTGCGCGCAGGGCGCCCCGACCTCCGCGCCTCCGTGCTCTGCGCGACGCGCAGCAGGCGCTCGACCTGGTCGTGATTCCCGCGCTTCGAGGCCGCGAGGACCATCTGCGTGAGCGCCGAGAACCACGGCGCCGACCCGGGCGAGAGCCGCTCCAGCGCCTCCATCCCCCGCCGCTCCGCCAGCGCGAACTCGCCGCGCCAGAGGTGCGCCTCGGCCTGGCAGAGCCGCAGCGCCCCCACCGTCGCCTTCGAGGCGCCGCGCGCGATGCCGCGCTCCACCCGCTCGATCGCCGCGCCGAGATCGCTCCCGAGCAGCGCCTGCTCCGCCGCGCGCAGGGTCGCCGTCGCCGCCCGCGCCGGCTCGCCGCCGCGCTCGAAGTGCTCGGCCAGCGCCATCGGGTCCGCCGCCCCCGCCCGCTCCAGCCACTCGCCGGCGAGCCGGTGGCCGAGGCGGCGATCGTGATCGGTCAGCATCCCGTACGCCGCCTCGCGCACGAGCGCGTGCCGGAACCGGTACTCGACCGCCTCCGGCGCGCCCTCGACCGAGCGCCGGACGATGAGCTCCCGCCCCTCGAGCTCGGCGAGCAGCGGGTCGACCTCCGCCCGGCCCACCAGCGCGGCGATCCCGCTCCGCGAGAACGTCTCGCCGAAGACCGCCCCGGCGCGCAGCACCCGCCGCGCCGCGCCGTCGAGCGCGTCGAGCTCCGCCTGCACCATCGCCAGCACCGTCTCCGGCAGGTCCGCGCCCTTGCCCGCCGCCGCGGCGCGGATCTGCTCTTCCAGGTAGAACGCATTGCCGTCCGCGCGCTCCACCAGCGTCGCCACGAGCGCCTGGCTCTCGCCCTCGCCGAGCACCTGCCGCACGAGCCGCTCGCTCGACCGGCGCGAGATCCCCGCGAGGCGGAGCTTGTGCCCGCGCCGCTCGTCCCACAGCTTCGGGAAGAGCTCGTGCACCTCGGGGCGGCCGAGCGCCATCACCATGAACGGCCGGTCCTTCAGGTTCCGGAGCGCGGCGTCGACCATCGAGAGCGTGGGCAGGTCGCCCCAGTGCAGGTCCTCGAGCACGAGCAGGACCGGGTGCACCGCGCACTCGGCGCGCAGGAAATCCTCCCAGGCGAGGCGCAGCTGGTCGCCCATGAGCATCGGGTTCCGCCGCGCCGCCCGGAGCTGGACGTCGTCGTCCGGGAACGGCGCGCCGACGAGCTCGCCCAGGAACGTCGCGACCCGCGCGGCGTCGAGCGCCGCGTGCCGCTCGACCCGCGCCCGCACCTTGCGCCGCCGCTCCTCGATGGAATCGCCCTCCGCGAGGCCGATCGCCCGCCGGAGCGCGTGCGCGAGCAGGCCGAAGGTCGTGCCGGCGCTCATCGGGTCCACCTGCCCGAGCCACACCTCGACCCGCTCGCCATCCGCCCGGATCGCGCGGACGAGCTCGTGGCGGAGCCGCGATTTGCCGATGCCCGCCGGCCCGGTCACGAGCACGACGCTCGGGGTCGACTCCTCGACGCACCGGGCGAGCTCGTCCCGGATGAGCGACAGCTCGCGCTCACGCCCGACGCACGACGTCGCCTTGCCGAGCAGGTGGGGCACCTCGTCCGGCTCCTCGCGCGCGCCGTGGAGCCACGGGCCGGACTCGCCGGAGGTGATCTCGAACCGCGCCCCGAGCAGCCCCGCCGTCACCTCGTCGATGCGGATCGCCGCCGCGCGGGACGGGGCGCGGCTCTCGGGGAGCAGCTGGACCACGCGGTCGATGAGATCGCCGATCGGCATGCGGGAGGCGATCTCGGCCCTGCCCGTGACGACCGCGACCGGCGCGCCGCCGAGCAGCGCCTGGACGGCGAGGGCGCAGCGGGCCGCCCGCGCCGCGAGGTCGGTCGTCGCGCCGGCGCCGGAGAGCACGACGAGCGGCAGCCGCGCCTCGACGAGCTCGAGCTGGCCCCTGTAGCGCGCCGCCGTGGCGGAGAGCGCCTGCGCGCGCGCCTGCTCGTCGACCTCGGGGAGCGCCGGCTCGGAGGCGCCGGGGGCGAGGCCGTCGCGCGCGAGCACGAGGCACATCACCTTGCGCTCGCCGGTCGTGAGCTCCGGCGGGCGGATGGAGCTCGACGGCGGGCGGACCGAGAGCGTCGCGGGATCCATGAGCGAGGCGAGCTCGGCCGCGACCGCATTGCCGTCGCTCGGCCGGCCGTCGGGCGACTTCGACAGCATCCGCGTGACAAGGTCGTCGAGCGCCTCGGACACGTCGTCGCGGAGCCACCGGAGCGACGGCGGCTCCTCGATGAGCACCTTGACGAGCACGGCGAGCCCGCGCGCGCCGCGGAACGGGGCGCGCCCCGAGACGCACTTGTAGAGCACGCAGCCGAGCGCGAAGACGTCGGCGCGCGCGTCGACCTGCGCCTCGCCGCGGGCCTGCTCCGGCGCCATGTAGCCGGGGGTGCCGAGGATGGCGCCGGGCATGGTGAGCTGCTGGTCGAGGCCGGACATCCGGACCACGCCGAAGTCGATGAGGGTGATGCGGTCGATCGCGCCGCCGACGAGGAGCAGGTTGCTCGGCTTGAGGTCGCGGTGGACGACGCCGAGCCGGTGCACGGACCCGAGGGTGGTCGCGATGCGCCGGGTGAGCTTGAGGCTCTCATCCAGGGTGAACGCTTGCCGGGCGAGGCGCTGGGAGAGAGTCTCGCCGGTGAGCCACTCCATGGCGAGGTACGGGTGGCCGAGGTCGGTGAGGCCGTGCGCGATGTACCGCACCACGCCCGGCACCCGCAGCGTGGCGAGCGCCTGCGCCTCGCGCGCGAGGCGGCTCGAGTCCTGGGAGGCGGCGTTCTGGAGGACCTTGAGGGCGACGGTCTCGCCGGTGCTGAGGTCGCGCGCGCGAAAGACGTGACCCATGCCGCCGGCGCCAGCGAGCTCCGCGATCTCGAACCGGCCGTCGATGACGTTTCCCGCTCGCATTGCCCCTACCGCCGCTCCCGCGGATCGTCCGTCCTGTGTGGGAGCTACGCGAAGTTTACGAGAATGACCAGCGGTTCGGGGGTGCTGACGTATCACCGGAGCCGGGCGCCCCGAGGCTCCGCCTCCTCCATGCAATTCCCACCGATTGCCGCGCTTCGATCGGCATCGTCACCAGAGAGCGCGGCCAGGGGCAACTCTACAGCGTCGAGGCGCCCGGCGCGCCCCCGCCCGCGTCCGGCCGCGAGGACACGCCGGTATTCCTCCGCCGCCCTCCGGGCGCGCCGAGCGGCCTTTCCAGCGGCTCACGAGGCCGGCAATGCGGGACACCGGAGCGGCCGCGGCGCCCCTCGCCGGTCGTCCCCGTCGCCGCGCCGCCGCGGCGCGCCTGGCAGGTGGCGCTCACCTCGCCCGCCTCGCCCGCCTCGCCCGCGCCACGGGACTTTTTCGTCCAGGCGACCTCGAGCGCAACGGCGCAACGGCGCAACGGCGCAACGGCGCAACGGCCAGGGGATGTGAAGTGGCAGGTGTAGGCGTGGCCTCCTTTTCACGTCGCCCAGCGCGCGGCGCTTCCTCTGTCGCGCCCGCGTGATAAATGAGCTTGTCTGGGGACCGGGGG
>JAICEP010000558.1 GCA_025924095.1 Sorangium sp. | reverse complement strand
CGGATCCTCGCCTGCCAGCGCGAGCAGCAGATCGCGGTGCGACCGGTCGACGCCCACGCGATCGACGAGCGGCGGCTCCGCGGGCGGGGCGGGCGGCAGCGGCACGGCGCGGCACGCGTCCCAGAGCGCGAGCGCGGCGCGCGACTCCGGATCGCGGCCGCCCTGGTCGAGGAGGCGCGCTGCGGTCTCGGGGCGCTCCTCGAGCCAGCGCTCCGTGCTCTCCAGGATGCGCCAGCGCCGCTCGGCGGGGGCGTCGGCCCGGAGCCTCCGCGTCTCCCCCACCTCGGAGATACGCCACGAGAGGCCAGCCGCCGTCTCCGCCTCGATGGGATAGCGCAGCGCGAGCCGCTCGATCTCGTGGCGGGACAGCGGGCCCCGTCGCTCGTCCGGATGCGCCGCGAAGCGCCCCGCGAGCGCCGCCTCGAGGTCCTCGTCGTCGATGCGACCCGACGCGATGTGCGCGCGGTAATCCGCCTCCGCGAGGTACGGCTCCGCCTCGAAGACGGCGCTCGCCGCGGCGAGCGCGTCGTGGAACGGCAGGTGCTGGAACGCGTGCAGCGTGTTGTGGTGGACGAACACGCCGATGGGCCCTTGCGCCGGCAGGAGGTGCCCGGCGTGCTCGACCACGTCGCAAAGGCGCCTCTGCCGGGCGGCGCTCGCGCGGAGATCTCGAGAGAGCTCGCTGTTCATGGCGATCCTGGAGAAAGGTTGTTCCTGGAGCCTCACCCGCGTGCGCCCCTGTCGCGGAGGTCGTGCCTCGCCTCGATTCAGCGCTCGGCGACAGGGCTGATGACAGCCCTCTTCCTCGCAGAGAGCGGGTGAGACGACATCTGGAAGTGATCGCCGAGGCCCGCGAGGGTCAAGGTCCGCCCCTCTCGCTCCATCGTGCCCTGGAGCTCGTGCAGGTTGGACATGACCGTGTGATCGACCAGGCGGGCATTCGCGAAATTGATCTCGATGCTGGAGGCGTTCGCGTGACTCGCGAGCCTCCGCTGGAGGCTGAGATAGTTGCTGAAGACCGCCGCGTGCTTGACGCGCAGCACGACCCGCTGGCCCTCGACGCGCTCCTCCACCTCGGAGCGGAAGAGAACGCGCAGCGGCGCGCCGTTGATCACGTGGATGAGCATCTTCACGGCGATGCCGGCCGCGACCCCGACGAGCAGATCGGAGGCGATGCACAGCGCGGCCGTGGTGCCGAAGATGAGGAGCTGCTCCCTGCCGATGCGGAGCGTCCTCACGAACTCCTTGGGGGACGCGAGGCGGGTGCCCGTGAACGTGAGCATGGCGGCCAGCGCGGCGAGGGGGATCCTGTGGATCAGCCCCGGCGCGAAGGCGACGAAGAGCAGGAGGAAGGTGCCGTGGAAGAAGTTCGACAGCCGGCCCTTCGCGCCGTAGCCGATGTTCGCGGAGCTGCGGACGATCTCGGAGATCATCGGCAGCCCACCGAGCAGGCCCGCGATGAGGTTGCCGGCGCCCGTGGCGAGCAGATCCCGGTCGAGGTCGGAGCGGCGCTTCGCGGGATCGAGCGAGTCGACGGCCTTCGCCGACAGCAGAGACTCGATGCTACCCACCAGCGAGAACATGATGATGTATTTGATCGACGCAGGCGTGCCGACGTGGCTGTAGTCCGGGAAGACGATCGCCTGGAGGAGGTTGCCCGGCAGGTTGACCAGGAAGCTCGGCCCGAGCGCGTACGTCGTCTGGGTCGCCGCGAGCGTGTAGGTGTGCTCGTGCTCGAGATCGAAGACGTGAGCGAGCGGCACCGAGAGCGCCAGCACCAGCAGCGGCGCGGGGATCTTCTGCAGAAGGCGCGCTCTCCTGGCGACCGCTGGATAACCGAAGAGGATGACCAGCGAGAGGACGCCGATCAAGGCGATCTCGGGGTTCAGCCGAAACAGGCTGTGCGGGATCTCGAGGATCAGGTGGAGCGGCTCTTTCGCCGCGGGCGTGACGCCGACGAGCGTGTGGATCTGTTTCGAGCAGATGATGATCCCGATGGCCGCCAGCATGCCGTGCACCACCGAGCCGGGGAAGAAGTCCCCGAGCGCCCCGGCGCGCGCCAGCGCGAAGGCGATCTGTATCAGCGCGGCGACAGTGATGCACGCGAGCGCGCGGCGGTAGCCGACCGCGTTGTCCCCGCCGCCGAGCTCCTGCACGGCGCCCAGCGCGATGACGATGAGGCCCGCCGCGGGTCCCTTGATGGTCAGCGGCGCGCTGCCGAGCCACGTGGCGACCATGCCGCCGACCACGGCGGTGAGCACGCCAGCGATGGGGGGAAACCCGCTTGCCATGGCGATTCCCAGGCAGAGCGGCAGGGCGATCAAGAAGACGAGGAAGCCTGAAACGAGGTCGTTCTTCCACGAGGCGGACGCAGGCGTTGACGCGGGCGCGCCTGAAATACTCGACTTGGACATGCGGTGCTCAGCCCTCGGATACGCGGGCCCCCTGTGGGGCCCGATGTTCGTCAGAACACGCTCCAGGACGGGACCACTCGGCCCGAGGTTCCCACGCGGGGTGACGATTTCGACCGATGTGCAGGAACCTGCGTGCGGCTCCGTTCCGTCCCAGGGGGGCCGCCGATGTACAGCTCTCCCCCGCTCGGGGTGCCGCTGCTCGCTCCGCTGTGGCCCGAGCAACGGGTGCTACCCCGCCGTCCAATCCACGCTAGAGTTCAGGGCCTCGACGCTCCAGACGCTCGAACGGCCCTCATGACCGAATCGCGACCCCTCCTCGGCGAATCGCGCGCGCAGTTCGAGTCGGCGATACGCCCGAACCTCCCGCGCCTCTATCGATTCTGTATTTCCCTCTGCGGTGCTCGGGATCAGGCGGACGATCTGTTCCAGAATGCGCTGCTCAAGGCGTACCTGCACGCGGCGTCCTTCGAGGGGCGCTCGGACCTCGGGGTCTGGCTCTGCGGGATCGCTCGGCACGAGTACCTGGAGGCGTACCGGACCGAGGCGCGGCGCCGCGGCCTGCTCGATCGGCTCGTCGACGTGTGCACCGAGGCGCTCGGCATCCTGCCTCGCGCCGATGTCCCGAGCCCGGAGGCGGCCGTGATCCTGAGCCAGGACACGGGGGTGCTCCTCGCGTGCCTCCAGGAGCTGCCAGAGGAGTTTCGCACCGTGGTGGTGCTATGCGACATCGAGGAGCTCGGTTACGATAGCGTGGCCGAGCACCTCGGCATCCCCAAGGGGACGGTGAAGAGCCGCCACGCCCGCGGGCGCGCGCGGCTGCGCGATGCATACGAGCGTGTGGCGGCGCAGCTCGTCGTGGCGGCGCGGGAGGGATCGACGTGAGCGGGCAGGACCACGATGTGCCTCCGATTCCGCAGGATCTCGCGGCGAGCGTGCGGGCGCTGCGCGCGATGAGCCCCTCCGAAGCGCTCGTCGAGCGCGCGCTGAGCAAGCTCCCGGAGCGGCCCGAGCGGCCTGCGGTGGAGGGCGGCAAGAGGTCGCAGCGGGCGCGCAGCCCCTGGAGGTGGAGGGCGATCCTCGCGGCGCCGGCGCTCGCCGCGCTGGCGCTCGCCGTCTTCCTGGCGGGCGGCGGGGGCGCGCGCTCTCCCGCGATCGAGCGCTCCGAGGAGCGCGCCGTGGCGTTGCCTGGCGACGGACACGCGTGGACGCACCTCGATCTGTGGACCCACCGCCACGCCGACGCGCCGGCGGTGGTTCACCTCGAGGTCCCCGAGCACGTGCGCGTGCGGCTCCCCGACGGCGAAGGCGGGGCGCTGGAGGAGCACTGCCAGCGGGAGCGCTGCTCGCACCGGCTGACGCGCTACCGCGGCGAGGCTCCGCTCAGCGTGGCGGTCGCCCAGCCGGGCCGCTACGAGATCCACGTCCGTCACGAGTCGAACGAGGCGCGCGTGCGGGAGCGCTTCGTGCTGACCGCGGAACGTGACTGAGCCCGCGCGCGCCTGGGAGCCCGTTCGCACAGCGTGCGCGCGTACGGCGTCGAGCTCGCCGCCGCGGTCAGGTCCGCGGCTCGCTGCGCTTGGCTTCGTCCCAGTAGCCGTCGAGCTCTTCGAGCGTGAGGGTGTCGTCCGACGCCCTTGCGGGCCAGCCGCCGTGCCGCTCGATGACCCGGCGCTCGACGTGCTCGAAGCGCCGGGTGAACTTGTCGATCGTCCGGCGCAGCGCCCCCTCCGCGTCCACGCCGGCGTGGCGCGCCAGGTTCCCGAGCGCGAAGAGCACGTCGCCGAGCTCCTCCTCGATCGCGGCGGGATCGCCGCTCTCGAAGGCCCGATCGAGCTCTCCGAGCTCCTCCTCGACCTTCGCGCGCGAGCCCCGCGCGTCCGGCCAGTCGAAGCCCACGCGCGCGACCTTCTCGCCGACGCGCTGTGCCCGGGTCAGCGCCGGCAGGCTGCGAGGAACGCCGCCGAGCACCCCGCGGTCCTTGCCCTGCCGGGCCCGTTCGGCCGCCTTGATGCGCTCCCAGTTCTGGAGCACCTCGTCGGCGTTCTCGGCGCTCTCGTCCGCGAACACGTGGGGGTGACGCCGCACGAGCTTCTCGCAGATCGCGGCGACCACGTCGTCCGGGCCGAACGCTCCCTCGACCCGAGCGAGCTCGGCCTGGAACACGACCTGGAGCAGGAGGTCCCCGAGCTCGGTGCACAGCTCCTTGCGGTCGCCGCCGTCGATGGCGTCGATGACCTCGCAGGCCTCCTCGAGCACGTAGCGCCGCAGCGTCGCGAAGTTCTGCTCGCGATCCCACGGGCATCCGTCGGGCGCGAGGAGCCGTTGCATCAGCTCGACCAGACGCGGGAACGTGCGGCCGGCCTGCTCCGGGAGCGGCGGCGCCTCCACGGGTTCAAAGGGGCGAGGCATGCAGTGCTACTAGCGCAAACCGCCCCCGCAGCGGAAGAGAAGGCGACGCATCATGACGCAACGCGTTATTCTGGATTCGCGGACTGTGGCGTGAGAAAAGTGAAGATGTCGTCGAGGTTGCGGCGGCGAGGACGACCATGAAGAGCGCAGGCTATGTGGTGCTGTTCACGATCGCCGGGTGCTCGCAGGGGGTGTGTCGGAGCGTCGGGAGCGCGCTGGGCACGGCGCCGAGCCCGGCGGGTTCCGCGGTGCCGACCGTCGCGGAGCCGACCGGGGTTGCGACCGCGGAGCCGACCGGGGTTGAGGCCCAGGCGGCCGACAGCGGCGAGCAGCAGGCGCTGGACGAGCAGATTGCCCCGCTGCGCAAGGGCGGGCGCCACCTTATCTCGGAGCCGCCGGACAACGCGGAGGAGGAGGCGTACGTCAGGTGGGTCGCGGCGGCGGGGCTCGCCGCCCAGAACCGGCAGCCGCCGCCGGCTGCCCCACCCGGGTTCGCGCTGCGGGCGGTCCCCGGACGCGATCTCTGGGTGCTGTCCGAGGACGGCTCGCGCCGTCGGGGTGCGGCCGCGGTCGTGCTGCGCGCAGGGGCGGCAGCACCGCTCATCGTGGAGGCGCCGCACACGTTCTTCGACCGGGGGACGCTGCCCGTCGCGCTGGCCGTCTTCGAGGCGCAGCGGGCGCGGGCGCTGGTCGTCAACACGTCGCACCGGTACGGCGGGGGCCCCAAGCCGAGCAACGCCGCCGGGGATGACGAAGGCGCAGAAGGAGCGGGCGGAGAGGGCGGCGCGGGCGCGGACGACGGGGCTGCAAAGGG
>JAICEP010000557.1 GCA_025924095.1 Sorangium sp. | reverse complement strand
CAAGAAACCGGTCAGCGCAGTGGCGAGCCCCATGATCACCACCGTCAGGAGAAACGTGTACTTGCGTCCGATCACGTCGCCGATGCGCCCGAACACGAGCGCGCCGAAGGGGCGGACCACGAAGCCGGTGGCGAACGTGCCCAGCGTCAGCAGGAAGCCCGCTGTCGGGTTGTCCTTCGGGAAAAAGTGCGTGGAGATGATCGCGGCGAGGCTCCCGAAGATGTAGAAGTCGTACCACTCGATCATTGTGCCGCCGGCGGACGCGAAGATGACCTTCCAGAGCGTGCGGCTGTCGACGACCTCATGCGCGCCCTTGCTGGCGCTGCTCGTGGGGGTCACGGCGACGGTTGCGGGAGACGTCTGTGCCATGGGAGCGGTTCCTCGAAGGAGTTCCAGCGCTTGTCGGGAGGGCCGAAGTCGGGCCTAGAGCCGGCGTCGAGCCGTGGAGAGGGAGCCACGGTGTCGTTCATGGCCTCTCGTCCCTCGCGCGCGACGTTGCGACGGCGTGACCGTCGCGCGCGGGGGACGAGAGGCCGGGCAGCGCACGGCAACGCGTGGTTCGATGCCATGTCACCCTGCTTTTCCGTCTCCTGATCTCCAGGATCCGAATATCACGCAAAGAGTCGAGAGAATACCCGTTCCGTCACCGGCCGATCACGTAGGCCGGCTCGTCCGGTGACGCTCCGTTACGATCGGTAACACCCAGCAGCGCTCCAGAAGACAATCTCGTCCTCGGCGCGCAGGCTCGGGCTCATGGCGCCGCCTCGGGCCCGCGCCGCGCCCCGGTCGCGCCCGCGAGCGGGAGCCGCACGACGACCGTCGTCCCCTGCCCCACCGCGCTCCGCAGCGTGAGGGAGCCGCCGTGATCCTGGACGATCGAGCGCGAGAGCGGCAGGCCGAGGCCCGTGCCGCTCGGATCGCGCTTCGTCGTCACGAACGGCTCGAGCACCGCGGCGAGGAGCTCCTCGGGGATGCCGCTGCCGTGGTCCTCGACCTCGACGACGATCTCGCCGGCCTCGAGCCGCCCCCGGACGGCGATGGTCGCGCCGGCCCCGGAGGCGTCGCGGGCGTTCGCGAGCAGGTTGACGAAGACCTGCACGAGCTCGCGCCGATCCCCGATGACGACGAGCGACTCCGGGCAGGCCTGCTCCACGAGGACGTGCGGCGCGGCGCGGTCGAGCCGGAGCAGCCGCTCGGCCTCGGCGACCACCTGGGCGAGCGGCACGCGCCCGACCCGCGCGCGCGGGCTCTCGCCGGGCGACGACACGGCGCCGGTGCGGCTGTGCTCGAGCAGCGATCGCAGGATGGCCTCGATGCGCGCCGTCTCGCCGAGGATGAGGCCCGCCCGCGCGCGGATCTCGTCGCTGTCGGCCTCGGCCCGGAGGTTCTGCGCGAGGCAGGCGATGCCCGTGAGCGGGTTGCCGACCTCGTGGGCCACGCCCGCGGCGAGGCGGCCGATCTGGGCGAGGCGATCCCGGTGGGCGAGCTGCGCCTCGAGCGCGCGCTGCTCGGTGCGATCTTCGACGAGGAAGACCACGCCTCCCGAGGCGGCGCGCGCGTCGAGCGGGTCGAGCGCGGCGCGGTGCACGCGCAGCGAGCGCGCGCGCCCGGCCACGTGCGCCTCGATCTCCTCGGCGCCCGCGCCCGACTCGCCGGCGGACGCCGCGCGCGCGGCGCGGGCGAACAGCTCGGCGAACGGGGCCGGCAGCCGGTCGAGCGGCGCCCCGACGAGGTCGCGCTCCTCGACGCCGACGAGCGCCTCGAGGCGCCGGTTGACGAGGCTGATCGCGCCGTCGGAGCCCACGGCGCAGACCCCGAGCGGCAGCTGCGCGAGGACCGAGCGGAGCCACCGCCGCAGGAGGTCGAGCTCCCGCGCCGCGCCGACGAGCCGCGTCTCCCCGCGCGCGAGCCGGCGCTCGAGCCACCGGAGCTCCTCGGTGAGCGCGCCGCTCACGGTCCCACGCGGCGCCGCCGCGGGGGCGTGCGCCTCCTCCGCCTCCGCGGCCGTCCTCGCGAGCACCGGGCCGACCAGCGGGGACAGGTTGCGGTGCAGGCGCTCCTGCAGCGCGTGGAGCTCGGTGGGGCGCGTCTCGTCGCGCGGGATGTCGAGCTCGATCCGGGCGCGCGTGACCTCGATGCCCGCCGCCTCGCGGCCGAGCAGCCGGGCGAGCCGCTCCTCCAGCGCGGCGACGCTCGCGGCCACGGTCGCGCGCTCCACCGACGGGCCGATCTCGCGCCGCCTGCACAGGCGCGCCGCCTCGCGCTCCGCCTTGGCCGGCGGGCGCAGGAGCGAGACGAGCCCGAGCGTGGCGCCGTTGACGGCGAGCGACACGAACGTCGGCAGCGACCAGGTGTCCGGGGAGGTCGCGTGCGCCGCGCGCGCGGCGCGGCCTCCGTGGTCCGCGCCCTCGCGCAGGAGGTCGAGCCACGCCGGATCGAGCCCGGGCATGCCGGTCAGGAGCGGCGCGAGGCACATGGCCGTCCAGATGCCGATGCCGGCGAGGAGCCCGGCGATGAACCCCGCGCGCGTCGCGCGCTCCCAGAAGAGCACGGCGAAGAGCCCTGGCAGGAGCTGCGCGAAGGCGATGAACGACACGATGCCGCTCTCGACGAGCAGCCCGCGGCTCGGTTGCGCGCGGTGGAAGAGCCACCCGCCGACGAGGATGGCGCTCAGGAGCCCGCGCCGCATCCACAGGACGCGCGCGTAGACGTTGCGGCGCAGCGTCCTGCGGGCGAGCGGCAGGAGCAGGTGCGTCGCGCTGTCGTTCGCGAGGGCGACGGCGGTGACCATGACCATGGCGCTCGCCGCGGAGATGCCGCCGATGAAGGCGGCGAGCGCGAGCCAGGGCAGGTCGAGCAGCTGGGGCACGAGCAGCACGTAGCTGTCGGCGGGCCCGGTCGGGGCGATGCGGGTCCCCGCCCAGAGGATGGGCAGCACGGGCAGGTTGAGCGCGAGCAGGAACAGCGGGAAGGCCCAGGCCGCCTTCGCGAGCGCCCGGCCCCCGGCGACGCCGGCGAAGGCGAGGTGCCATTGGCGCGGCAGGAGGAAGGCCGCGGCGAAGCTGATGACGAGCATCGAGGTCCAGCCGCTGTCCTCGCGCACGGGGCGGCCGAGCGCCTCGACCTCGGCGGCGTGATCGCCGAGCCAGTCCGCGAGGCCGCCCAGCCCGCCGAACGCCCCGAGCACGGCGATGAGGCCCACGGCCGCGAGCACGGCGAGCTTCGCCGCCGACTCGAAGGCGACCGCCGCCGCGAGGCCGTCCTCGCGCCCCTGCTCGGCGGACGGGCGGGCGCCGAAGAACGCCGTGAAGAGGGCGAGCAGGACGCAGAAGACGGCGCCCACGGCCTCCTCGTGCCCCGGCCCGGACAGCACGCGGACCGACTGCTCGGTCGCGCGGAACTGCTGCGCGACGTAGGGGAGGCTGGCGACGAGGGAGAACGCGGCGACGAGCGCCCCGGCGGCGGGGCTCTGGAAGCGGAACGCGAGCAGGTCGGCGAGCGAGGAGAGGCGCTGCTCGCGCGTGATGTGGAGGACGCGCGACCAGAGGAGCGGCGTGGCCACGCACGCGAGCGTCGGACCCAGGTAGACGGCGAGGAAGACGAGCCCGTGGCGCTGCGCGAAGCCGACGCCGCCGTAGTAGGTCCACGACGAGGCGTAGACGCCGAGCGAGAGGGCGAGGACGAGCGGGTGCCGCGCGAGCGCGCGGGGGATGCGCTCGCGCTGCGCGGCGAGCGCGATGGCGGCGAGCACGGCGAGCCAGGCCACCGTGGCGAACAGGAGGACGCCGACGTCGATCACGGCGGCGGCTCCCGCTCGCCGCGGCCGGCGTCGCCGCGGCCGGCGTCGCCGCGGTCGGTGTCGCTGCGGCCGGCGTCGCCGCGGCCGGGGTCGCCGCGGTCGGCGCGCGTCGCGAGCCAGGCGAGCGCGATCAGCGCGACCCACACCGCGAAGACGGCCGCCACCGCGAGCGGGCCGCGCGCCCAGAGCAGGCGCGCCGGCGACACGAGGAGGACCGCGCCCAGCAGCACGAGCACGAGCGCGCGATCCGCCGCACTGGCCTCCGCGTCGTGTCCTCCGCGCATGGGAAGAGGCTACCCAGGGCCGGGTCGCGCTGTCATGCGAACTTGGAGGCGGAGAGATAAGAGGAAAATTTGAATGATTTTCGTTGCTTACAGCTCACATGGGCCGCTCACCCGCTCTCGGACGCGAGCTGGCCGAGCATCGAGCGCGCGTGCGCGATCACCCCCTCGTTGCCCGACTCGACCCCCCACTTCGCCGCGAGCGCGGGGAACGCCGCCCAGCGCTCGAGGGCGTGGACCGCGAGGCCGGGCCAGGTCGCGCCGCCGGCCGCCTCGAAGCGCGCGATGCATTCGTCGAGCGCCGCCTTGCCGAAGGCGCCGACGAAGAGCGCGAAGTCGATCGAGGGATCGCCGAGGTGGGCCTCGGTCCAGTCGAGGATCCCGGTGAGCCGGCCGCCCTCGTCGAGGAGCATGTGCCCGGGGTGGAGGTCGCCGTGCACGAGGGCGAGGTGGCGCGGCCACACCGCGTCGTTCGCGAGCCAGCGCTGCCACCGCGCCCAGAGGGCGTCCGGCGGCGCCAGCGCGGCGCGCGTCTCGTCCATGGCCCGGGCGTGGAGCTGGCGCGCGTCATCGATGGACTTCATGGGGACGCCCGCCGCCTCGATCGCCGCGGCGCCGACGCGCTGCAGCGCCGCCAGGGCCTCTGCCATCGACGCGATGAACGCCGCCGAGGGCGCCGCCGGATCGACGCGGTTCCAGCGCACGCCGGCCTCGGGATCGACGGACACGGCCGGAACGTCGCCGAGCCGCGGATAGGCGATCACCTGGTCGGTGTGGACGCGCCAGTCGGGCACGGCCACCGGCAGGTGCTTGCGCACGAGGGCCAGCACGCGCGCCTCGACGCGGGCCGACTCGATCACCGCGAGCCGGCGCGGCGTGCGCACGACCCACGGCACGCCCTCCTCGTCGTGGGCGTGCACGACCAGGAAGTCGAGCCCGGTCTGGTCGAAGTCGGCGTGGCTCGTGACGAGCCGGAGCCCCTCGCGGCGCGCCGCATCGAGGAGCGCGCCGACGGAGTCGATCGGCGCGAAGGAGGAAGAAGCAGGGGACGAGGTGTTGGTACGTTCGGTCATGATCGCGAGCCTCTTCGCGCGTCGCCGGTACAGGCGACGGCGCGCATGAATGGGGAAGACTCGCGGCGCGAGCTCACGACCGATCAGGCGTGCGTGGCGTATTCCTTCCAGGCTGCCGGGCGTGAGGCTCCGCGCCCCGGTCTTCCACGTTGCGGGAGGAAGACAGGGCACGGACAGGCACCCGCGCGCTCGCCACGTGACCCCGGCCGCGCCGGGACACCAGGGAGGACGAGGATGCCGAGCTCAGCGCAGCCGGGAGAATGCCACGGCCGGAGCATCTCATGCGGCGCCCCGCGCCGCAACGACGTTCGGGGCGCTTGGCCTCGTCGAGGTACTGCTCGACGTTCACCTCATCCCCGAGCGGTCCACCTTCGCCGAAGCGCGTGTCCGCCTCGTCCCACAGGATCCGGAAGAAGAAGGGCGGATCGGTCGGAACGCCGGACCATTCGAAGTAGATGAGGAACCCCCGGAACGTGACCTTGCGGTGCT
>JAICEP010000556.1 GCA_025924095.1 Sorangium sp. | reverse complement strand
TCGCGGCGGCGGCGCTCGCCGCCCCGGCGAGCGGCTGCATCGACACCGACGCCGCCGTGTTCGTCGATCCGTCCATCGCCGCGCCCGAGGCGACCGTCTCGTCGAGCGCGCTCGGGACCGGCCTTCAGGCGAGCTTCGCGCTGAAGCTCCACCTGGGCCCGCGGGCCAGCGGGCCCAGCCGCGTCGCGGTGCGCACGTTCGAGATCGTGAGCGCCGATCAAACGACGACGATCGTGGCGCCGCTCCCCGTCGAGACCGCGACGGCGCTGCCGGTCGAGGTCGCTCCGGACAGCGACGTCACCGTGGCGTTCACCGTGGATACGAGCGCCGGGGGCGCGACGCTCCCGGGCGGCGCCGCGGCGGCGCTCTGCGCCGCGGAGGGGATCCGGATCGCGGGCGCGATCGAGGACTCGCTGGAGGACGGGGCGACGCCGGTCGTCTCCGAGGTGTTCCACGCGCGCTGCCCGTGACGCGCCGCGCGCCGCCTGCGCCGGCGATCTCGGCGTTCACCGGCGCCATCCCGCGCGCGCCGCGCTAAAATGCGGGCCATGGCGCACCGAGAGCCCACCCCCCCTCCGGAGACCGAAGCGGATCGCGCGCTCGGGTCGTCGGGCCACGCGGACGAGAGCCGCGCCGACGAGCGCCGCGCCGACGAGGGCCGCGCCGACGCGCCCCGGACCACGAACGGCGGAGGCGGCGAGGGGCTCGGGCTCGACGAGGACGGGCTCGCGGCGCTCCGGCGCGCGGTGGCCGCGTGGCGCGAGGGCCCGGTCGCCGAGGCGTCGGCGCGCTTCCCGCCGCGCACCGAGAGCTTCACCACCTGGAGCGGCGTCGACGTGCCCGACCTCGCGACGCCGGCCGACGCGCCGGCCGACCACGCGGCCGACCTCGGGCTGCCCGGGGAGTACCCGTTCACGCGGGGCGTCCAGCCGACGATGTACCGCGGCAGGCTCTGGACGATGCGGATGTTCGCCGGCTTCGGCACGCCGGAGCAGACGAACGCGCGGTTCAAATACCTGCTCGCCGAGGGGCAGACGGGCCTGTCGACCGCCTTCGATTTCCCGACGCTCATGGGCTACGACTCCGACTCTCCTCGGTCGCTCGGCGAGGTGGGGATGTGCGGTGTCGCGGTCGACACGCTCCGCGACATGGAGGCGCTCTTCGACGGCATCCCGCTCGACCAGGTGACGACGTCGATGACCATCAACGGCCCCGCCGTCGTGCTGCTCGCGTTCTATATCGCGCTCGCCGACAAGCGCGGGATCCCGCGCAAGCGGATCGGCGGCACCGTGCAGAACGACTGCCTGAAGGAGTTCATCGCCCAGCACGCCTGGCTCGTCCCGCCGCGCCCGGCGATGCGCATCGTGACCGACATGATCGAGTTCTGCGCGCGCGAGGTGCCGCGGTGGAACTCGGTGTCGATCAGCGGATACCACATCCGGGAGGCCGGCTCGACCGCCGCCCAGGAGCTCGCGTTCACGCTCGCGGACGGGCTCGCCTACGTCGAGAGCTGCGTCGAGCGCGGCCTCGACGTCGACTCGTTCGCGCCGCGCCTGTCGTTCTTCTTCGATGTCCACAACGACTTCTTCGAGGAGATCGCGAAGCTCCGCGCCGCGCGCCGCATGTGGGCGCGGTTCCTCAAGGAGCGCTACGGGGCGAAGCGGGCCGAGAGCATGAAGCTGCGCACGCACGCGCAGACGGCCGGCGTCTCGCTGACCGCCCAGCAGCCCTACAACAACGTGGTCCGCGTCTCGCTCCAGGCGCTCGCCGCCGTGCTCGGCGGCACCCAGTCGCTCCACACGAACTCGCTCGACGAGACCTACGCGCTCCCGACCGAGGAGAGCGTGACCATCGCCCTCCGGACGCAGCAGATCATCGCCCACGAGAGCGGGGTCGCGAACACCATCGATCCGCTCGGGGGGAGCTACTACGTCGAGTGGCTCACCGATCGCCTGGAGCAGGAGGCGCTCGCGTACATCCAGCGGATCGACGAGATGGGCGGGATGGTGCCCGCCATCGAGAAGGGATATCCGCAGCGCGAGATCGCCGCCTCGGCCTACCGGTTCCAGCGAGAGCTGGAGTCGAACGAGCGGATCATGGTGGGCGTCAACCGCTATGCCGGCGCCGCCGAGAAGACGATCCCCCTCCTCCGCATCGACGAGGAGGTGCAGCGGGTGCAATGCCGGAACCTGGCCCGGGTCAAGGCCCAGCGCGACAAGGACCAGGTGCGAAGCGCGCTGGCCGAGGTGCGAAGCAGCGCGCGCGGTCGCGATAACCTCATGCCCCCCATCATCGCGGCGGCCAGCGTGTACGCGACCGAGCAGGAGATCTGCGACGTGCTGCGCGACGTCATGGGAACGTACAGCGACCCGGCGGAATTCTGAGCTCCCTAGAGCGCCCGGAGCGCCGCCCGCCCCGGCGTGCGCATCCGATCAGGTCCCGACCTCACGATGGCCCATGGGACCCCGCCCCTCGTCAGGTTGACACTTCTCTACCTCGGCCGGTAGAGTGCGCCGGCGTCAGGGTGCCGCAGTCGCGGCTCATCCGTGGCGCCGCCGAACGGTCTGCTGTTGTCGCTGCGCTGCGGCGCTGCGTGCTGTCGGTCGAGTGAGAGGATCGTCGCGGGCGACCGAGGTCGCCGCGAGGGAGCAAGCTTATGAAGAGTCGATCCATGTCGCGCCGCATTTTTGCCCTTTCGGCGCTCGTCCTATCCGTCGGCGCCACGGCGGCCTGCGACAACAAGGGTTCCGAGACCGCCGGCAAGGACTCGGCGGGGGCGACGTCGGCCACCCCGGGTGCCGGGGCCCAAGGCGGGGCGAAGGGCGGGGCGAAGTTCGTCACCATCTCCAGGGAGCAGCAGGCGTCCTGGGTACGCAACTTCAACCCCCTGCTCGGCGAGGGGGCCACGCGCTTCCCCACCGTCGCGGGCATCTACGAGCCCATGATCGTGTACAACACGATGAAGGGCGAGTTCGTGCCCTGGCTCGCCACGAAGTACGAGTGGAGCGACGCGAACAAGAAGCTCACCTTCACGGCCCGCACCGACGTCAAGTGGTCTGACGGACAACCCTTCTCGGCGAAGGACGTCGCGTTCACGTTCGGGCTCCTCAAGAAGTTCCCGGCGCTCGATCAGACGGGCGTGTGGAAGTTCGTCGAGTCGGTGGAGGCCAAGGACGCCACCACCATCGAGTTCATCCTCAAGGAGGCCTTCGTCCCCGGGCTCCACTACATCGGCCACCAGCCGATCGTGCCGGAGCACAAGTGGAAGGACGTCGCCGACCCGGTCACGTTCACGAACGAGAACCCCGTCGCGACGGGCCCCTTCACCGAGGTGAAGACGTTCCAGAACCAGATCTACGAGCTCGGCAAGAACCCGAACTACTGGCAGAAGGGCAAGGCGGCGGTCGTGGGGCTGCGCTTCCCGGCGTACCCGGGCAACGACCAGGCGAACCTGGCGCTCATCAACGGCGAGGTCGACTGGGCCGGCAACTTCGTGCCCGACATCGACAAGACCTACGTCGCCAAGGACCCGGAGAACAACCACTACTGGTTCCCGCTCGTCGGCGGCACCGTGACGCTCTACCCGAACGCCACGAAGAAGCCGTTCAACGACATCAAGCTGCGCAAGGCCATCAGCATGGCCATCGACCGGGCGCAGATCGCCAAGATCGCGGTCAACGGCTACACGGTCGGCGCGGACGGCACCGGGCTCGACGACGCCTACGGGCGCTGGCGCAACGAGAAGGCCGCCGCGGCCGGCGACTGGACGACCTTCGACGTGGCCAAGGCGAACGCGCTCCTCGACGAGGCCGGCTACGCCAAGGGCTCGGACGGGATCCGCGCGAAGGACGGCAAGCCGCTGAAGTTCGACATCAACGTCGTGACCGGCTGGTCCGACTGGGTGCGCGCGGTCCAGATCACCACGCAGAGCCTGAAGGCCGTCGGCATCGAGGCCACGCTGAAGACGTACGACTTCAGCGCGTTCTTCGAGGCGCTCCAGAAGGGCACGTTCGACATGTCGATGGGCTGGACCAACACCGAGCCCACGCCGTTCAACTACTACCGCGATCTCATGGCCCCGGAGTTCGTGAAGCCCGTCGGCGAGGTCTCGAACCGCAACTGGCACCGCTTCTCCGCCAAGGAGGCCGAGCCGCTGTTCAAGAAGTTCGCGGCCGCGACGGATCCGGCGGAGCAGAAGAGCATCGTCGACGAGCTGCAGATGATCTACGCGCAGCAGGTGCCGGTGATCCCGCTGTTCAAGAACCCGTCCTGGGGCGAGTACAGCACGAAGCGCTTCGTCGGGTGGCCCAGCAAGGAGAACCCGTACGCCAAGCTGTCGCCGAACAACTCGCCGGATTACCTCCTCGTCCTGACCGCGATCAAGCCGAAGTGACGTTCCCTGTGCAGCGCGCCGGACACCCGGCGCGCTGCGCGCGTCTCCCGGCCTAGCTCTTCCCCTCCGTCTCAGCACAAACCTTGGCCGCAGCCGGCGCCGGTGCGAAGATCGCACCGCATGCTCCCTTCGGCCGTCCAGATCGCACGGTTTGCTGCGCTCCTCTCCGGAGCCGTCCTCGCCGCCTGCGGCGGCAACCAGCACGCAGGCGCCGCGGCGTTCTGGGAAGGCGATACAATCGACCCCGCCAGGCCGGCGGACCCTGAAGCCGCGAAGCTGAAGGCGTCGCGCCGGGCGCTCGGCGCGCCCGACGATTTCGACGGCGTCTCCTCGACGCCGCAGGAGCGGGGTCCCTCGTCGTGGGTCGGCGTGCGGCACGACCTCGCGCTCGCGCCCGCCGCGTCGCGGACCGAGCGGTGCAGCTGCCTGGCCGTGGAGGTGGGGGGGGCGCGCGATCCAAGGTTCCAGTGGGCGGCCGGCGCCCCGGAGACCGCGGGCGACAACACGCTCGCCGTCGCGCTGAGCGCGCGCGGGGTGCCCTGTCCGGGCGGCCCCGCCGACGAGGAGAGCCGGCGGCCCTCGATCTCTGCGGTCGATCAGGAGGGGAACGACATCATCATCGAGGTCGAGGAGCTGCCGCCCGGGCGGCCGCTCGCGACCGGCGCCGTGATCCCGAGGCCTGCCTCGGGCGGGGCGGTCTACGTGAAGGGGCGGAGCGCGAAGCTCCCTTACGCGCGCGCCGCCGGCGGCGCGCGCTGCAAGGTGTACTGAGCCCGGCGGCGGAGCTCAGCTGCCGGGAGCGCCGGCGCAGATCCAGTCGTTGATCTTCTTGATGCTCGCCGCCGGCAGGCTCGGGTCCGGGGGCGGGGGCATGGGCTTGCCGTCCGCGCAGAGGTCGACGTTGCGCAGCTTGTTGATGATGTAGCTCTCGCTCGGCTTGCCCGGCACGACGAGCACCCGATCGGCGCAGGTCGTGCTGTCGCCGTCGACGAGCCTGCCGTGGGCCCCGTTCCCGCGGAGATCGAGGCCGCCGGCCGGCGGGCCGGCGTTGCCGTGGCACCCCGCGCAGCTCGCGGTCAGGATCGCCTGCACGTCGGCGAAGGCCGCGGTGTCCGCGCCGCACGCCGGATCGCCGGGGGGGGAGCCGCCCTCGCCGGTGGAGCCGCCCTCGCCGGTGGAGCCGCCCTCGCCGGTGGAGCCGCCCTCGCCGGTGGAGCCGCCCTCGCCGGTGGAGCCGCCCTCGCCGGTGGA